>JBKEFM010000020.1:0-37335 GCA_046709505.1 Paraglaciecola sp.
AACCAGCCAACTTCCATGAAAGTGTTAAAGTTGAAATCGCCTGGACAGTTATTCCTTTCATCATCCTTATTTTCATGGCCGTACCTGCAGGCAAAACACTCATTGCCATGGAAGATGCCAGCGAACCGGATGTCACCATCCTGGTTACCGGCTCGCAGTGGAAATGGAATTACAGGTACATGGATAATGACGTCGAGTATTATTCAAGACTGGCCACCCAACCGGAGCAAATTTCCGGTAAGTTAGCAAAAAATGAAAATTATTTGTTAGAGGTCGACCGGCCTTTAGTCATCCCCACCAATCAGAAAGTGCGTTTCTTGATAACCTCTGATGATGTCATCCACTCTTGGTGGGTGCCTGATTTTGCGATTAAACAGGATGCCAATCCAGGGTTTATCAATGACGCCTGGGCTAAAGTAAATGAGCCCGGTATTTATCGAGGTCAGTGCGCTGAATTATGCGGCAAGGATCACGGTTTCATGCCCATAGTGGTGATTGCCAAAGAGCCCGCTGAATACGACAAATGGATAATGGAGCAAGAAGCTGTGCAGCAGCAAGCTAAAGCCGAAGAACAGCGCCTGCTATCGATGAATATGTCCGAAGCTGATCTTATGGCGACTGGGGAAAAAGTCTACATGGCTAACTGTGCAGCTTGTCATATGCCAAATGGTGAAGGGCTTCCTGGTATTTTTCCGGCATTAAAAGACAGTGCAATTGCCCTTAATGATATGGCGGCGCACATAGATATTGTATTAAACGGTAAGTCTGGTTCAGCCATGGCCGCCTTCTCCAAACAACTGGGCATGTCTGACATCGCTGCTGTTATTACTTATGAGCGTAATGCTTGGGGTAATGATACAGGTGAATTAGTGCAAGCCAAAGATATTAACGCAGCCATGAACGGGCAATAAGAGGACGGACCATGAGCACAGCAATCGAAACACATGAGCATGATGGGCATGATGAACATCATGAACATCACATCCCAAAAGGTATTACGCGTTGGCTTTACACGACTAACCATAAAGACATAGGTACCTTGTATCTGTGGTTTGCTTTTATTATGTTTTTAATCGGTGGCGCCATGGCAATGGTCATCCGCGCGGAATTATTCCAGCCCGGTTTACAGATTGTCGAACCGAATTTTTTCAATCAGATGACCACAGTACACGGCCTGATCATGGTATTTGGCGCGGTTATGCCAGCGTTTACCGGTTTGGCTAACTGGTTGATACCTATGATGATCGGTGCGCCGGATATGGCGCTACCGAGAATGAATAATTGGAGCTTCTGGATCCTGCCTTTTGCCTTTTTGATATTACTTTCGTCATTATTTCTACAAGGCGGGGGGCCGGCTTTTGGTTGGACTTTCTACGCGCCATTGTCGACAACTTACAGTAACGACAGTACGGCCTTTTTTGTATTCTCGGTCCATATAATGGGGATTTCATCTATTATGGGGGCGATCAATGTCATCGTTACCATCTTTAACATGCGTGCTCCAGGCATGACCTGGATGAAAATGCCTTTGTTTGTCTGGACCTGGTTGATAACGGCATTTCTACTAATTGCGGTTATGCCTGTCTTGGCTGGTGCGGTCACTATGGTGTTGACCGACAAGTTTTTCGGTACTAGCTTTTTTGATGCAGCTGGGGGCGGTGATCCGGTCATGTTCCAGCATATATTCTGGTTCTTCGGCCATCCTGAAGTATATATTATGATTTTGCCGGCCTTTGGTATCATTTCACAGATCGTACCTACCTTTTCCCGTAAAAGGTTGTTTGGCTATGCCTCTATGGTTTACGCCACGACGTCCATCGCCTTGTTGTCATTTCTCGTTTGGGCGCACCATATGTTCACTACAGGTATGCCGGTATTTGCCGAAATGTTCTTTATGATAGCGACGATGCTAATATCTGTGCCCACAGGGGTGAAAGTCTTTAACTGGGTAGCAACCATGTGGCGTGGCTCCCTGAGTTTTGAAGTGCCTATGTTGTTTGCGCTGGCGTTTATTGTGTTATTTACCATCGGTGGTTTGTCAGGTTTGATGTTGGCTATTACCCCGGTGGATTTCCAATATCATGATACTTATTTTGTGGTCGCGCATTTCCACTATGTATTAGTGACTGGGGCAATATTTTCCATTATGGCGGCGGTGTATTACTGGCTACCCAAATGGACGGGTAAAATGTTTGATATTACCTTGGCAAAATGGCATTTTTGGTGTTCATTAGTGTCAGTCAACGTATTGTTTTTCCCCATGCACTTTGTCGGTTTGGCGGGCATGCCTCGACGCGTTCCGGATTATGCCCTGCAGTTCGCTGATTTTAACAAGTGGATCAGTTTAGGTGGCTTCGCCTTTGGTTTATCGCAGCTGATATTCCTGGCACTGTTGATCAAGGCCTGTCGTAAGATAGGTGACCCTGTATCTGCCCAAGTGTGGGAAGGAGCGGAAGGACTGGAGTGGGAAATCCCCTCACCGGCACCCTATCACACCTTTGAAACCCCGCCCGTTGTCAAATAGAGAATATTTACTATGACAATCGAGGGCAAAAACAACAACAAGCTGATAATGAAATTATTGGCTGTTGTGGTGGGCATGTTCGGTTTCGGCTTCGCCCTAGTACCGCTATATGATGTGTTTTGTGATTTGACCGGTTTAAATGGCAAAACGGCCAACACTGCAGCGGTATTTGACGTTATGGAAGTGGACGAATCCCGCTTGATCACTATCGATTTTATTACGCGCACCAATAGCGGTATGTCCTGGCAATTTGAATCTCAGACCAGACAGGTAAAAGTACACCCTGGAGAACTACATCAGGTTAACTTCACCGTTAAAAATCCGTCTAACAGAGCAATAGTGGGTCAGGCTGTACCGTCTGTATCCCCTGGAACCGCCGCTTTGTTTTTGAATAAAACAGAATGTTTTTGCTTTGAGCAACAGACTTTGCAAGCGGGTGAGACGGTGGTGATGCCGATGAAATTTTATGTGGATCCACAACTGCCCGAAGATATTACTTATTTCACCTTGCAATACACCCTCTATGATGTGACGTCTGCTGTTCAGGACATTGCAATGAAAAGCGATTAACAGGAGAACAACATGTCACAACCAGAATATGAAAAATACTATGTTCCTGCCCAAAGTCCCTGGCCTTTTCTCGGGGCAGTGGCATTATTTTTAATCGCCGTTGGCTCAGGCAACTTGGTATTAGAGGTAACCAATGACGTATCGGGTTATGGTGGTTATACATTACTTGCCGGTTTTGCTACCTTGATATTTATGCTGACAGGCTGGTTCAGAAATCAAATCAACGAATCCATGAGCGGATTGTACAGCGCCCAATTGGGCCGTTCGTATCGTCAGGGCATGGCCTGGTTTATCTTTTCCGAAGTGATGTTTTTTGGTGCATTTTTTGGGGCATTGTTTTATGCCAGAATGTTTTCGATCCCATGGTTAGGGGGCGCATCTAACAATGTGGCAACCAACGAGGTATTGTGGCCGGCGTTTGAAGCTATTTGGCCCCTGGTTACTACACCCGGAGGCACAGAAACTCAAGCGATGGGCTGGTTTGGCTTACCTCTGATCAATACTGTTATCTTACTGACATCTTCAATCACTTGCCATATTGCTCATGTTGCCTTAGAAGAAGGCAAACGTGGCCGCTTGAAACTGGCCTTGGGAGTAACCGTACTCCTTGGTGCAGTATTTATGGTCTTGCAGGTAGAAGAGTATATACACGCCTATCAAGAGCTGAATCTAACCTTAGCGTCGGGAATTTACGGTAATACTTTTTTCTTGCTTACCGGTTTTCATGGCTTGCATGTATCTCTTGGGGCGATAATTTTGTTCATCATGTTGCTGCGTATATTTAAAGGGCACTTTAGCCCTGAGAATCACTTTGCGTTTCAGGCCGCTAGCTGGTATTGGCATTTTGTTGATGTGGTTTGGGTAATGTTATTTTTCTTTGTATATATATTCTAGACTTGATGACGGTTGCCGGCTTTGCATAAGCCCGCAACCGTTCAGTTAGGGTCTAGTGAGGGAATATTGCATTAGATACAATGTTTAAAAGGGCCTAGGGTTAGGCTCAATCAAACCGGTCGCCAAGGCGATCAGAATAACCACCACAATTGCTACCGAGACCATCACTCGCCGACCAATAAATTTACTCATACGAGGCTGGTTAGGGTCATCTTTTAACATAATGATCATCGCTTTAAATAAATTAAACACCATGAACAGAAGTAATCCACCAATTATTATTTTTATAAGCAAGCTGCGTCTCCTTTACCACACTCGTGTTGTGTTGATATAAATATGAGTGTGAGATCAATTAAATTACCGATTCTGTCTACATTAGTGACTTTAGTGGCGGTTGTCATTATGTTTGCACTTGGGCTATGGCAATTACAAAGAGCTGAACAAAAATCCACTCGCCTGGCAATGATTGAAGTGGCTGCAAGCACCTCCGCTATAACGTTAGCGCAAACTATCAATAGCAAAGAGGATATCCGTGACTTGCCAGTCCGCCTGACAGGTACCTTAAACCCTGATACCTATTTATTATTGGATAACAGAATACACCAGGGTCGAGTGGGTTTTGAAGTCCTTAGCTTACTGTCTACGGATTCAGGCAACGTACTTATTAATTTCGGTTGGGTTGCTGGTGATCCGAGTCGCTTGAGCCTGCCTGAAGTGAATTTACCTTACACACTGCAAGATATAAAAGGCAAAGTGGCTATTCCGCAGACTAATCCTATGGTTAGTGAAACCGCTGATTTTGTCCAGAACTGGCCAAAAGTGATACAACAACTCGATCTTGTTTTTATTCAGCAAGTTTTGCAGCAGCCTATCTTACCCTTTATTGTACAACTTGACCCCGTAGTAACATCTGGATTTATCCGTCAGTGGCAGCCCGTAGTTATGTCGCCTGAAAAACATATCGCTTATGCTATTCAGTGGTTTGGCCTCGCCATCGCCGCCCTAATGATTTATGGATTTGCCCTACGGGGTAAAATCAAAAACAAGGAACAACATGATCTCTAAAAAAAGCACCAATAAACGAATGTTACTGATTTTAGCGGTGGTATTCATCTTACCTGTCCTTTTGGCCAAGCTTGCTCTGGACAATAACTGGTTTGCCAAAGCCGCGACTAATAAAGGGCAGTTACTCACTCCGCCATTAGCATTAACGGTACTACCTGATTTGGGGGCCGACAGTAAGTGGCATATATTTTATGTACTCCCCGCTAAATGCGATCAAGCCTGTGAAAATGCCCTCTATAGCTTAGGCCAGGTGTGGTTAGCGCTAGGTAAAGAAACTGATCGGGTCGAGTCTTTAGTGATCAGCACCGCCCAAAGTGATCAAGCTGCAGTGGCTACCTTATCTCAGCAAAGCGTTGTTAAGTTGTTAAAAAGTAACGAAGAAAGTGTTAATTCTATATTTAAAAATGAGTCAACAGATGGTATTTTTATTGCCGATACTTTAAATAATGTAATTTTACGTTATCCCCTATACGTCAAGCAGCAGCAAGCTATATTACATAGCCGGGATATATTATCCGATATGCGTAAGCTGCTGAAATTATCACGCATAGGTTAGAGGACAATAGATGAAAAAATTGGTACTGATTAGCCTATTGCTAGCGGCGGTTGTTATTATATTAGGTGCCTATACACGCTTAGCCGACGCCGGTCTGGGATGCCCTGATTGGCCTGGCTGTTACGGCCATATTGGCGTACCTCAAGCTGAGGAACATGTTGCTGCTGCCGAACTGGCCTTTCCTGAACGACCCCTGGAGGCTTACAAGGCGTGGAGCGAGATGATCCATCGCTATTTTGCCAGTACTCTGGGCTTCGCTATTTTAGTTATCTTTATAACCAGTATCGTAAGACGGTCCTATCATCAGCCCATTAAGTTGCCATTTTTCTTACTATGTCTGGTAATGTTTCAAGGTGCCCTGGGCATGTGGACAGTGACCCTGAAATTACTGCCGGTGGTTGTGATGGGGCACCTACTTGGTGGCTTTGCTGTGTTGTCCTGTCTTTTTTTACTTTATTTACGTTTGGTTCCTTACCGAATACCTGGTGGTGACCAACCTACCCGGCAGTTTGGCAAGTTTGCTGTGTTAGGGATCATGATTCTCATATGCCAAATAGCGTTAGGCGGCTGGACATCATCAAACTATGCGGCACTAGCATGCACCGAATTGCCCTTGTGTGAAGGGAATTGGCTTGCACGCTTGGATTTTGTCGGAGCCTTCAGTCTACCCGAAGCCCAGAACTACGAATATGGCGTACATAATTATGCCCAGCGCATGACAATGCACATTACCCACAGAGTGGGAGCACTCATTACCTTTATCTATCTATGCTGGTTGGCCATTAGCCTTTATGCGGCAGCCCATTCACGCTTGATTAAGACATTAGCGATCTGGTTAGTTACCATCCTTAGCGCCCAGATAATATTGGGTGTGAGTAATGTAATATTCAGTCTACCCGTGGTGGTTGCCGTACTGCATAATGCCGTTGCCGCTTGCTTGTTGTTGGTGCTGGTGATGTTGAGCTACACCCTTTATCGAAAAACCTAGGAGACTTCAATGAGTAAATCTGCAGTTGCCTCGCAGCAAAATTCAGGACGGGGTTTAATCTCCACTTGGCGTGATTATTATGAAATGACTAAACCCAAAGTGGTCATGTTGTTATTACTGACCGCCTTGGTTGGCATGTGCCTGGCCAGTGACACCTGGATCAGCTGGAATATTTTACTTGCTGGTTTAGTCGGGATCGGTTTTTTATCTTCTGCTGCAGCGGTGATCAACCATGTGGTGGATAGTAAAATTGATAGCCAGATGGCTCGGACTTTTAATCGGCCCATGCCCAAGGGCAAGGTGACACCAACACGGGCGTTAATTTTTGCCGCGGTGTTAACGGTAGTCGGCTATGTCGTTTTAGAGTTATGGGTGAACAGATTAACGGCCTTATTGACCCTGGCGAGTCTGGTGGGTTATGCCTTTATCTATACCATGTACCTCAAGCGTGCTACGCCGCAAAACATCGTTATTGGAGGGTTAGCCGGTGCCGCTCCACCTCTATTAGGTTGGGTAGCGGTAACCAATGAAGTGCACGCCCATGCGCTGCTGCTGGTATTGATTATCTTTATTTGGACCCCCCCACATTTTTGGGCTTTGGCCATTCATCGACAGAAAGATTATGCCAGGGCCCAAGTACCTATGTTGCCGGTAACCCATGGCATAGAGTTTACTAAAACCTCTATTTTACTTTATACCCTGTTACTCACAGTTGTGTGCTTATTGCCTTATTTAATCGGTATGACGGGTTTAATTTATCTGGCAGGCTCCACATTACTCAATGGCGGTTTTTTGTATTACGCCTGGAAACTGAAATATGCCAGCGATGAAGACACCGCCATGGAAACATTCAGGTTTTCCATTATTCATCTAATGGTATTGTTTGTGGTGTTGTTGGTAGACCATTATGCGAGATTCACCCTATGAGCTTGATCCTGTGAGTAAAATTAAGGTCGGATTATTAGCCCTGGTTGCTTTAGTCGTAGGCGTTTTGCTGGCATTGACTATCGCTTCCGGCCAGGTAGATGAAACTCGTTATATCAGTTTGTATCCTGAGCCTAGAGCTCTGCCTGACTTTGTATTAATGGATCACAATGGACAGGTATTGCAAGCCGTGGATTTTGAGCAGCAATGGACACTGGTTTTTGTTGGTTATACTTTTTGCCCCGATATTTGTCCGACCACTATGGCCGAATTAACAAGCATATACCCGGCTTTGCAACAGTTAGCATCTACCTACCCGATCCGCGTGACCTTTATATCGGTTGATCCTGCTCGGGATACCACAGAGCGTTTGGCTGAATATGTTAATTTTTTCCATCCGCAATTTATCGCAGCCAGTGGTGAGCACGCTCAGTTGTTTCCGTTGGTTAGGGCGATGGGCATGATGTATTCCATGTCCGATAGCACAGAAAATCCCAACTATCTGGTCGATCACAGTTCCTCAGTGGTGCTGGTGAATCCAGATGGTAATGTTATAGGTCGTTTTAAACCTGATTTTGTTGCGGGTAAATTGGCCATAAGTGACGGTCAGAAAATTTTACAGGATTTACCTGTACTGATCTCCAACTGGCCCTAATGCGCCAATTTCGCCGGGCTTCTTCGCTACTCTGGTTACTATTGTTCAGGGGGCACAACTTTTAAGGGTGTTTTAGCGCTGCTAATTTCTGCAAGGGGTTAGCCAGCTGCTAGATCATTTTCAGGTTATAGGCAAAGAACCGGGCAAAACGCCATTGACCCTGGGGCATGATAATTGCCTACATAAATCCCTTTAATCTGGCCACTGGCCCTGTTTATCAGCGACGAAAAACGGCTTGGAGTACCAGTAATAACGTGACGGCTGTGCGATGCTCGGTACAGTGCAATTGAGTCTTGAGCGGCCATATGGCAAAAAAAGATTAAACTCAGCCAGGATCTTTTTACCTTCAACAGAAATGCTTTGAGCCTGGCCTTGGAAAAAACAGGCAATCCGCTTATTATCAATGTCTTGGTTATTAACGTTGAAGCTAAACGTGAACGGCATTTGTGCCTCATTCATCACCGGATCGCTAGGGTTAACGTCTGTTATTGGCATAGCCAGGCTGTGCATCTTTATCTTTAACAAGGCAAAGTCATCTTCAACACCGGCAGCTGGAAAGCGTGGAAGTGCGGAAAAGTCACTGAAACTAGCGATTGCCCCTGAGTACTGAGCAAAACCGATAAAGCCTAAATCCGTGATACGTTGTTGCAACGCAGGGGAAAATTCTCCGTAGGGATAGGCAAAATACTTATGGCTTATACCAAGGTTTTCTTGCAGCAACTGCTCGGCTTGTTGGACGTCATTTCCCACTCGTTTGAGCCATGCACTTTCATCTTCATTTCCTTTTCGGGCCAACATATGCTGGTGGTGTAAGTTGTGATTGGCGAAACTTGCCCCTTGTTTGCTCATTATTTTCATCTGCTGCCAGCTTAAATGATAATTTACTGTACCGACCAATGCGGGATTAATAAATACAGTGTAGGGCAGCTTGAAAGCCTTTAAAATTGGGTGACCTTTTTCATAAATATCCAGGTAACCATCGTCAAACGTAATGGCTATAGCTCTGTCTGGTAAGGGCTGTTTTGCCTGCAAGGCAGAAATTATTTCATCCAGGGGTAAAACCTGAAAATTATCGGCTATATACTGCATGTGCAATCTAAACGTGGTGGGAGAGACAGAGGTTGACGCCGGTTTTTGTTCACTCACGTGGTGATAAAGCAAGATAACTGCATTGTCTGCAGCTTCTGTGCTACGCACATTGGCGGTTAGGCATCCCCATAATACAAACAAAAAAATGATACGATCCATGCATATACCCTTGGCAATTATGTCTGAGACGGGCTTTTCGTGTGACCACTCAAGTACATTATCTACAGTAGGAGTGTAGCAATGAATGTATGTTAGATCACGGCTGGCAAAACAGGCCGATAAGCCATTAACCCAATCGAGTTTATTTATTATATGACAAAAAATCTGGCTAATTCACCTTTTTGGGAGCGTCTGGCTCACCGTCGTATTGTGATTTTGGCTTTACCCATGATCCTCAGCAATATCACCACGCCGTTAATTGGTATGGTAGATACTGCAGTTTTAGGTCATATGCAAAATAGCCTGTTTTTAGCCGGGGCGGCCATCGCCTCGCTAATTTTGACCCAAACTTATTGGTTATGTGGATTTATTCGCATGTCCAGTACGGGCTTAAGCGCCCAGGCTAAAGGTAGACAAGACCAAACCCAGGCCAGTAAAGTGCTGTGGCACAGTGTCAGCATAGCATTAGGCATAGGTTTATTTATATGGTTTATGCAACAGCCGTTACTGAGTTTAGGTTTGCATCTCTCTGCTGCGGGCTCTGCGTTGCAAGATATTATTAGTCAGTACTTTACCGTCAGAATTTATGGAGCACCAGCGGCACTGGCAAATCTGGCGATTATAGGCTGGTTGATTGGTCAGCAACAAACCAGACAGGTATTAATCATTCAGTTGCTGGCGAATTTACTTAATGCGGCCTTGAGTATTTTTATGGTTTTTGTTTTGGGTTGGGGGGTAAAAGGGGTCGCGCTGGCAAGTGTGCTGGCTGAATATTCGATATTTGTGTCTGGCATGTGGTTGGCGGTGCGCCATACAGGTAACATTCGCCCCAAATTGGCGGATTGGCACTGGTCAGAATTAGCAAAATTAATGTCCCTTAACGGGCATAGTTTTATTCGTAACCTAGCCTTGCAGTTGTGTCTGGCATTTGTAATCTTCCAGGGTGCCAGATACGGTCAGATGACCGCCGCCACTAATGCTATTGTGATGCAATTTTTTGCCTTAATAGCGCTGGGTTTAGACGGTATTGCTTACGCCGTCGAGGCATTGGTTGGTGAAGCAAAAGGCCGAGCCAGCAATCAACAAGTATACATTGTGGTGCTACAAGGCTTATTTTGGTCAGCTATTATGGCTGGCTTATATAGTCTTGGTTTTGTATTTTTTGGTCACGAAATCATTGGTTTGCTTACAAATTTACCTGAGTTGCGGACCTTCTCTTACGCTTATTTGCCTATAATCTGCCTGTTACCTGTGGTGAGTCACTGGTGTTTCTTGCTGGATGGGGCGTTTGTGGGTTTAACACGAGCTAAAGCTATGCAAAATAGCATGCTGGTGAGTAGTTTATTGATATTCTTCCCCAGTTGGTGGTTATTAAGAGACCTGGAAAATATGGCTTTATGGATAGCCTTACTGGTATTTATGTTAGCCAGGGGGGCAAGTTTGGGTTGGTACTTTACTTTTCTTTACCAGCGCGACCGTTTGGTGGCTTAAAAGCGCTGGTTAAGCGGTATGCCAGGATCCCGCCATAGCCGATAATAGCAAAGCCCACACCCAGGGCAAGGAACAGTAACGCGGGTATTTGCCATCCAATCCAAAGGTGCCGGGAAGCAAATATCAATATTACACCACAAACAAAAAAACCAAGTCCAATCTTGAACCTGGTCCAGCTTTTTTGTGGGTTGCTAGCCAGCTTATGCAGGCTGCGTTTGAACATGGGGGTTAGTAATAGGAATGCTCGCCAGCCTCATGTTCTGTTTCGTCTTTGATGGCGGTTAGCTCACCAGAGAATTCGGCCAACATTTGTTTTTCAATGCCGTTTTTAAGGGTAATATCTACCTGAGAACAACCATTGCAACCCCCGCCAAACTGTAAAATTGCCTCACCTTTATCAGTGACGGCAATTAGCGATACTTTACCGCCGTGGCTGGCCAACTGGGGGTTGATTTCTGCCTCGATCATGTATCTGATACGCTCTTCCAACGGGGCGTCACTTTCCACCTTACGGGCCTTGGCGTTAGGGGCTTTTAAGGT
Source organism: Paraglaciecola sp. (assembly GCA_046709505.1). Taxonomy (GTDB): domain Bacteria; phylum Pseudomonadota; class Gammaproteobacteria; order Enterobacterales; family Alteromonadaceae; genus Paraglaciecola. The sequence goes on from JBKEFM010000020.1 coordinate 11,456, forward strand.
TAGCTGAGAACCCATTTGATCAGTGGTGAAATCAATTTCCGCTTCAGCTAAAAAAGACACACTTTCAAGATCCACTACGGCGTCAAAGCCATTGAATTCCAGTACAGTGTCGCTCGCTTCAATGGCATCCGGTGGACAATAAGATACGCCACATTCGGCACTGGGTGTACCAGGGCTCACCACGAATACTCGAATATTAGAGCCAGGTTCTTGTTTTTCAAGTAATTTACAAAAATGTGCTTGAGCAGTTTCTGATATAGAGATCATATTAAGGTCCTGTAAAATAGACATGGCGTTATACTAACAAAATTACTTGACTAAAACACTCAAGTAATAATATTTGCTTATGTTAATTTCAGCTAAAACATGCGAACCTCTGTTTATAGTCAATTTTTACTGTCAAGTTGTTGAGGAAAGGGTTTATGCTATTTAGTTGTCGTTGCTTTATTGCAGGCTTGGTGTTGATTTCCACCCAACTTTTTGCCCTCTCAGATAAAGCTTATTTACCAGCCGATACTCAGTATCTGAAAAGTATTCCTACCCCGACAGATATTTTAGGCGCCCCAGTGGGGGAATGGCATGTACGCCATGATCAACTGGTTGCCTATATGCGCGCAGTGGCTGCCTCCTCACCGCGGGTGAGCCTGGTTGAAACCGGTCGTACACACGAGAATCGCCCGCTATTATTACTTGCGTTCACATCAGCCGAAAATCAAAAAAACTTGGCACAGATCCAGGCAAAACATCTGGCTAATCTGGGGCGTAAAACCCCGGACAACACGCCCCTTATTTTATGGATGGGATACAGTGTGCATGGTGATGAGCCCTCAGGTAGTAATGCAGCCCTGCTTATCGCTTACTACCTGGCAGCAGGACAAAATGCGCAAATTGACGCCTTACTTCAGGATAACGTCGTACTGCTCGACCCTAGTATTAATCCTGATGGTTTGGCCCGATTTGCCCAGTGGGCGAATATGCATCGTGGTAAAAATCTGGTCAGCGATCCTAATCACCGGGAACATCAGCAATCCTGGCCTAGCGGACGGACTAACCACTATTGGTTTGACTTAAATCGGGATTGGTTATTGCTCACTCACCCTGAATCAAAAGCGCGAGTTGCCCAGTATCAAGCCTGGCGCCCCGATGTGTTAACCGACTTTCATGAAATGGGTCCTAACAGTAGTTTCTTCTTTCAGCCAGGTATCCCCTCTCGTAAAAATCCCTGGACCCCTCTTGAAAATGTAGCGTTAACCGAAGCCTTGGGGCAGTTTCATGCCCAGGCTTTGGATGCCGACAAACAATTATATTTTACTCAGGAGAGCTACGACGATTTTTATTATGGTAAAGGCTCAACTTATCCCGATGCCCATGGCAGTATTGGTATTTTATTCGAACAAGCCAGCAGTCGTGGACACCAGCAGCAAACCGTTAATGGGCTGCTTAAATTCAGCGATACTATCCAAAATCAAGTTACGACCTCTTTATCTACCTTTTCCGGAGCCCTGGCCAATAAGCAGGCGTTGCTCAACTATCGACAGTCGTTTGTTGAACAAACGCAAAAGCTGATTGGCGATGATGATCTGGTGGGTTATGTAATAAGTGAGGCTGTGGATAAAAGCCGTTTTGCAGCGATGCAGGCAATACTAAACCAACATCGTATTCAATTCTGGCCCCTGGCTAAAGTGATGGAAATCAATGGCCATAAATTTAATCCGCTAGACAGTATTTTTGTACCTCTTGAGCAAGCGCAATATCGACTGATTAAGTCGTTGTTCTCAGTCCGTCAACGCTTTGATGACAACACTTTTTATGATGTGTCAAATTGGAATTTACCTCTCGCTTTTAATCTATTGTTTGAACCCGTTAAACGCAATATTTGGCGTAAGGTTGCGGTGGATAAAGTGCCCAGAGATAAGCATCTGGCTTCTATCGTACTTGAGGAAGATGCTTATGCCTATGCCTTTTCATGGTTGGACTCAAACGCCCCCAAACTGCTACAACGGCTGTTAAGTGCAGGGGTCAAGGTCAAGGTCGCCGGTAGTGCATTCGTGGCTACTACACCTCAAGGGGACATCACATTGACCGCTGGTTCAGTGATCATACCGACAACCCGTAAACAGCCTGATAATTTGCTCGCTCTGCTGGGTAATGAAGGCAACGACATGAATATAAAGGTATGGTCTGTGCTGTCTGGCCTTACCCATCAAGGTATTGATTTGGGCAGTCGGGAAATGCGTGACCTGGCGTCCCCTCACGTTCTGCTCATTGGCGGGGCGGGTACCTCACAATATGAGGTGGGCGAAATATGGCACTATTTAGACCAAAGGGTGGATATGCCAGTCACTATAACGGATCTTGCTAAGCTGGACGTTTTGTCCCTTGCCCCCTACAGCCATATAATTTGGGCCAGTGGCGATTATGATCAGGTGTTGCCAAGCACGGCAAGTAAAGTAGAACACTGGATAGAAGCCGGAGGGGTGATTATAGGTCAGGGCACCGCGGCTAAATGGTTTAGTGAACAGGACTGGCTAAAAGTGTCGTTTTTGTCAAAGGAGCAAATCCATAATGTTTTCTCGGTTACCGGACTGCACTATGCTGACCAGGACGCTTTGGCCGCAAAGCAACGTATCGCAGGTGCCGTATTTGACACTCGCCTGGATTTGAGTCACCCCCTGACCTTTGGTTTCCCCCGTGAGCATTTACCCAGCTTTCGCAACAGTACGGTGATCATGCACAAACCTAAAACACCTTTTATTACGGTGGGACAATACACCAGTCAACCCCTGTTGGCGGGCTACACGGCGGATGAGTTACAACAATTGATTGCCAATAGTGCCTCAGTGGTGGCGCATACACTGGGTAAGGGCAAAGTGATAGCTTTTGCCGACAATCCTAATTTTCGTGGATATTGGTATGGCACTAGCCGTTTGCTGAGCAATGCTATATTTATGGCTGATTTCATCAATTCTCCAGGGTAAGGCAGATACACCATACATCAATTTTTAACGCCGGACAGTGACTTGCCAGCAACGTAGACATAGCGTTTATCGTCGCTCCGGTGGTGACCACATCATCAAATAACACAATATGTTTATAATGTGGTGCATGATTTAAGATAAAAGCATCTTTAACATTAGCTTTGCGCTTGGCTGCACTCAATTCGGTTTGCGCTTTAGTCGCCTTTACTCTGCTAATCAGTGACGTATCCATAGGGATGGGAATAAGGGTAGCCATATGTTTGGCGATTTCAATACTCTGGTTAAATTTTCGCTGACGGTAACGACGGCTATGTAAAGGCACGGGAATGATGGCGTCAGGCAGGGGGCCTGGTTTATTAAGTAACTGTTGCACAAATAATTGAGCCAGGATCTTGGCATGGGGGAGTTTGCTGGAAAATTTAAGACCTGTGAGCAAGCTCGACCAAGGCCATTGATAATCGGCCAGGGCTAACAGCTGTCGGCCATTAAAGTTTTTCAGACCGCGCTGAGCTTGGGGCCAGTTTAATAAATTGTAGTGATATTTATGCCAATCAAATAAAGCCAGATCATCCTGACAAAACGGGCAAATAAGCGCCAAACTGCCTTGCCCGCATAATAAGCAATTTTGTGAAATAGCAAAATCTGCCAAAGTCAGCTGCCCATGCTTGATTTCATCAAATGCTTCCCTACACTGTCTGACCAGTTATATAAGCGTAGTCAATTTACATGAAAATGTCTTTACAGAGTCGCACTCAAGGCTGTGGGCCAGCATTAGTCCTGTTACACGGCTGGGGAGTAAACAGCGGTGTATGGCAGCCGATAGCAAGCCAGTTAGAGCGCAACTTCACCGTTACCTATATTGATCTACCGGGGTTTGGCATGAATGCCAATGTGCAGCTTGGCAGTTATAGTCTGCAATCTGTCGCCGATATGGTGAGCAAATGTTTGCCTGCAAAATGTCACCTCTTGGGTTGGTCCCTGGGCGGGTTAGTCGCACAACAAATCGCCGCAGACCACCCTGTAAAAATCGAGCAGTTACTATTAGTCGCCACCAGCCCAAAATTTGTAAAGGCACATCAATGGCCTGGGATAGAGCCCCGTATTCTGGAGGTTTTTGCCCAACAATTACAATCTGATTTCAACAAAACCCTGGACCGATTCCTGGCCATTCAGGCAATGGGTAGTGACTCAGCAAAATCAGATATTAAACTTATCAAACAAAATATTCAGCACTACCCCATGGCGCGGCTCGAGGCATTAGAGGGGGGGTTGCAAATATTAGGGCAAACAGATTTGCGCATGCCCATCAATATCAACAATGTTGCGGTGCACTGGATGTTAGGGCAGCTCGACAGTTTAGTGCCAATAGCCCTAACGGAGTATTTAGATAACAGCCAACCCAGGCACAGTTATCATATATTTCAACATGCTTCACATGCCCCTTTTATTTCTCACCCTGAGGCATTTATAGCCAATTTAGTTGTTACTGTAAAAGGGAATGTGGCCTGTTAAAAAGGTCACTATGTTATATGCCCAATATCCAAAGCCATTGGCGTTGCACTTAGGCGGCAATGGAACTTACCCCCTTGGCTTAGGTACGCTAAGTGCAACGTGGTTGGCCTAACGTCGGTTACCAATGGCAGCCAACAACGCTGCCGCCTAAAGGGAGACGGGTATATATCTCATATTTTGTATTGTTGATTAGGCAATAGACAAAACTTTGCTGTTAAATTACCATTATTTGGTTAATAATTAAGCGCATGTTTGCCTGAGGAGGGTTTGTTTTGGCATTACCCATTGATAACAATATTAGCTCTGCCTTTGCCAATGGTCCATTGGGCATACAGCGTGGGTCAAATCAAATTACCCAAGCGTCCAGTGATCTGGCCAGTTCTTCTATTCGCAGTCAGACGGGGGAATTGCAATCAGCAACAAAAATGACTGATGCTTTGATTGACCTACAGATAGGGGCGCTCAATACGCAAGCCTCCGCCAGAGTATTGAGTGCTGCCAACGACACCCTTGGTACATTGCTCGATACTTTTGCCTAGCTGAGCATTTGGCGGGCATATGAATATAACGACCCCCTTTCTAACCACGGTTTCTTTTGCAACAGCAAATGTAAATACAGAAGCTGCACGCAGGGACAATAGTCTGCGTGAAACCGTGCCGGCATTATCTGGCGCAGAAAATGGGGCCCCGGAAACAGGATTGGGCAACGAAGCGGACAGGCTCAAGTCTCCTGCCCAACCGGTGGTTTACGAGCGGCCACAAACATCAGCTCAGCCTCAGGGCGAGACCGAGCAAAATGCCGCCAATCAAGATAACGCCAAGGATGCCAGCGCGGGTAAAGAAGAAGCTGAACAACGTCAGCAGGCCCAACAAGAGCAGCAGAAAATGGCTGAGATAGCAGAGCTCAAAGAGCGAGATGCAGAGGTACGCAGCCATGAACAGGCTCACGCCAGTTTGGGAGGGCAGCATGCGGCTGCGCCGCAATATAATTATACCAATGGGCCAGATGGTAGACGTTACGCAGTGGATGGGTACGTTTCAATCGACATAGCCCAGGCAACATCTCCCGAAGAAACCATTGGTAAGATGCAACAAGTTAAGGCTGCAGCTTTGGCACCCGCTGAGCCATCTGCTCAGGATGTCAGGGTTGCCTCTCAAGCGAGCCAAAAAACCATAGAAGCCCGTAACCAAATATCTGCACAACGGTTAGAAGATAACCAAACACAGTTCAACCCTTTGGCGCCTGATGAGAGCGAAATCTTCAAACAAAGCATTGAATTAGAAAATATAGGGCAGGTGGCGGATGTGAGTCCCACTCGCACCTTGGATGATAGCCAGGCGGCGAGCCTTGATAGAGACCCAGAATATTTTGCTCGTCTTTTAGCCGGGCGCGACGAAAAAATGCACCAAAGGGAGAATGTGATCCAGACTTTTTATCAGCAGGTCACTCAGCCCAAAAATATTGGTTTTGATCAAAGTGCTTTAGCCATCAAAAAAATAACATGAGTCACATATTATGATAGTGGCAGTCAGGCGACAAAGGAACGCAGCCCCGTGAACTTAGATGGACTAAGCGGTTGGGGTGAGAGCAGCTAAAACGCTGCAGGCTCAAGAAGGAAGAGTATGGCCCTCGTTTGAGGGCTTTTTTGTCGGCCAGCTTAATTCTTTTTGGCTTTAGCAAAGGCATCGGCAAAAGCATTACCTATGGCTTGATTATTCCCCGTACCCTGAGCTCTTTTCCTGCTCGGATTCTGTTGGGTCGGTTTAACGCTTGTTGTGGCTTTGGTGCTTGGCTGGGCAGCCGATTTTGTCGCGGGTGGATTATCGTTTAAACGCATAGTGAAAGAGACGCGTTTTCGTTCAACGTCAACTTCTAATACTTTGACTTTAACGATATCGCCGGCTTTTACTATTTCTCGGGGATCCGAAATAAACTTGTCTGTCATAGCCGATATATGTACCAGGCCGTCCTGGTGAACACCTACATCGATAAATGCGCCAAAGTTGGCAACATTACTCACTACGCCTTCGAGTATCATGCCGGTTTTCAAATCACGGAGTGATTCCACACCATCCTTGAAAGTCGCGGTTTTGAATTCAGGGCGGGGATCTCGTCCGGGTTTATTTAATTCACTAATGATATCGGTGACTGTGGGCAAGCCGAATAACTCACTGACAAAGTATTGGGGATCGAGCTTTCGTAATATTTCAGTATTACCTATCAGATCATTGACCGCAGTTGCTGAGTTGTCGACTATAGCTTGTACGACAGGATAAGCCTCAGGGTGAACAGCCGAGGCATCCAGAGGGTCTTGACCATGCATTATCCGCAAAAAACCGGCAGCCTGTTCATAGGCTTTGGGGCCTAACCTTGCCACTTTGAGCAGTTGCTTGCGACTGGTAAAGGCGCCATTTTTATCGCGAAAATTCACTATGTTATAAGCCAATGTTCGATTTAAACCTGAAACATGGCTCAACAGGGCGGCAGAAGCCATATTGACGTCCACACCTACTGCATTTACACAATCCTCAATGACCCTGTCCAGAGATTTACCTAGGTTACTTTGGCTGACATCGTGTTGATATTGACCAACCCCTATTGCTTTAGGCTCTATTTTGACCAACTCGGCAAGAGGATCTTGCAAGCGCCTGGCGATAGAAACCGCGCCACGCAGGGAAACATCCATATCGGGTAACTCTTCAGACGCCAGCTCCGATGCCGAATAAACCGAAGCGCCTGACTCGCTGACGACTATTTTACTTAACCCAAGATCCGGATTGGCTTTTATTACCTCAGCGACGAGTTTATCTGTTTCTCTGGAGCCCGTTCCGTTGCCAATACTTATCAGCTTAACTTTGTGTTGTTTGCATAACATGCCCAAAGTACGCAGGGCTTTATCCCACAGTTTTTGTGGAACATGAGGAAATATAGTGCTGGTGGCCAATACTTTACCGGTGGCATCGACTATCGCAACTTTAACCCCGCTTCGTAAACCTGGATCCAGACCCATGGTAGTTTTGGCACCTGCAGGTGCGGCCATTAACAAATCATTCAGGTTTTTAGCAAACACTTCAATGGCTTCTTGTTCTGAACGTTCACGGGTGGCACCAAATAGCTCGCTTTCCATATGCAGTGCGATTTTTGCCCGCCATGTCCATTGCACTACGGATGCCAGCCAGGTATCTGCGGGGCGATTAGCAAAGTTCAAGCCCAAATGTTGACCGATGATTTGTTCACAGTATGAACTCTTGTCTGAGGCCTCTTTTTCAGGATCTGCGTCCAGACTTACCTGTAGTATGTTTTCGTTACGCCCACGAAACAAAGCCAAAGAACGATGAGAAGGAATTTTACAGAGTAATTCACTGTGTACAAAGTAGTCAGCATATTTACTGCCTTCTTTTTCTTTACCTGTTATTACCTGGCTCTTAATATGGGCATGTCTGAGCAAGTGTTGGCGAATTTTTTGCAGTAAACGGGCGTCTTCCGCAAAACGTTCCATAAGGATATATTTGGCACCCTCTAAAGCACTTTTAACATCACTAACCCCTTTATCTGAATTAACAAATACCCTGGCTTCGTTTTCCGGGGTTAAGGCAGGATCGGCAAACAGCTTGTTTGCCAGAGGCTGTAAACCCGCTTCGATGGCGATTTTGCCCTTAGTACGTCTTTTGGGCTTAAAGGGTAAGTACAAGTCCTCTAGTTCTGTTTTACTTTCGCAGTTAAGGATCCCGTGTTCTAAAGCATCGTTTAGTTTACCTTGCTCGGTAATGGATTTAATGATCACTAAACGGCGGTCATGTATTTCTCTTAGGTAAGCCAGGCGCTGTTCTAGCTTTCGCAATTGGATATCATCTAGGCCAGCAGTGGCTTCTTTTCGGTAGCGCGCTATAAAGGGAACGGTTGAACCTTCATCCAGAAGATTAACGGCAGCTTGTACCTGTGCTGGTTTAACTTGAAGTTCGTTCGCGATTTTTCCAATGATCATGTAACGGCCCTATGTTGGCTAAGATGAGGATAAAGGATTATCTTAACAGAGCTATATATGGGTTTGCGGGGCAAATTTCCAGTGTTTGCAGTGAATAAGGGGGAAATATTTGCAAGTCAGTCTTAGCCAGCAATGTCGCTAAGTACATAATTCAGGTGCAGAACCAATTATATTGCCTGAAAGGGGCGGAAAAAACGGGAATAAGCATTGGGGTTTATATGATGATGGCGTTGCAATGTCATGAAGATTGTTTGGGCATAAAACCACACAGGGCTGAGATCAAAAGGCTTGCTCAAGGTGTTTTCACTCAGTCAGCGTTAATTCCCGTCAGCCAGATTGTAAACATCGCGGTTTCTTTTAACGTTCTATTATTATTTATACGCGATAGCGGTGAGAGACCATTTTTTAAGTCCTTCGGGGGTTTTTACAACGGCAATGTCTTCTACTTCTTTTTTCAAAAGAGCACGAGCCATAGGTGAGTCTATTGAAATATAACCCTGTGCATCTCCATATATTTCCTCTGGGCCTACAATTCGAAACTGTTTTTTATCTCCCTGCTCATTTTCTATTTCAACCCAGGCTCCAAAGAATACTTTTCCCTCTTGTTGAGGTGAGTAATAAACGATTTGTAGCTCAGGCAGCAATTTCCTTAGATAGCGAACACGCCTATCAATTTCCCTTAATTTTCTCTTATTATACTGGTAGTCTGCGTTTTCGCTTCGGTCCCCCAGACTCGCAGCCCAAGTGACAATTTTTGTGATTTCAGGTCTTTGTTTGTGCCAAAGTTCATCATGTTCATCATTTAGCTTTTTATAACCTTCAGGTGTAATCAGTTTCGTTTTCAATTATTCCTACCTGAATGTTGTTATATAAATACTGTAGAGCTTTCTTAAATGCGCCAAGCACAGTGGCAACAAAAAAGATCCGTAGCTGTTAGCGTCAACTATACTGTCATTTGAGCCAAACGCCAATTGATGTAATCGTGAAAATGCGTTGAAAGGTATTCCAGAGTGCCTCGTTTGAGCTCACTTAGCTTGCCAGGATATTAGTGCATATATGGCAAGAAGTGTTTACTCCCTCACTGGCCAGAGTGTTGGGTGGCAAGGCCATAGACTATGACGTAAAAATTGTTAGACCAAGTGGTAATAAAAACTATTTTATTAGCGCAATTTATTACAATAAATAGGTTTATTTGTGATTGAAATTTAACCGAAGTAGTCTATGATTATTACATCAAAGTTGGTTCCAAGCATTTGCTTATTTTCTTTCAAACTAAACTTTGATTGAGCGGGTATTTATATCGGTTGCCGTATAGATATCAGAAGCAGTTTTACACTAACTGATAAGGGTGTGTACATCACAAATTAGCAAGGCTATTTCAGGAATAACGTTGCTAACGGGATAAGAGCTCTCGAGTTGGGCTGGCAGCATTACAATTGACTTGTACGTTTGACGTTAAGGTGGGACGTTCGCAATAACAAAGATCAAACTTACCTGGATTTATCCGGGCCAATCAGCCCTTTATAAGGGCAGTGTTAGCAAGGGAAAAAGGTTCAGCAAGGAAAATTAGCTGTTGTGTCTAATAAAAGGCCGAACACCATAAGGTGTTCGGTTTTTTATTGGCTGTAATTTATTTTTCAGCGGGCGCTGCGGGCGCTGCGGGCGCAACATCCATTAATTCAACTTCAAAAATCAACGTTGAGTTGCTGGTAATCGCGCCGGTGCTACGCTCACCGTATGCTAATTCTGAAGGGATGAAAAACTTGAATTTGGATCCCACTTTCATAAGTTGAACACCTTCGGTCCATCCGGCGATAACCCGATTTAACGGGAATGATGCTGGCTCACCCCGTGTATAAGAAGAATCAAATTCTGTTCCGTCTAGCAAAGTCCCACTATAGTGAACAGTGACAGTATCTTCTGGGGCAGGAGAAACACCTTCACCTTCGGTCAGTACTTCGTACTGCAGTCCAGACTCTGTTACCGTTACACCTTCGCGATCAGCATTTTCTGCCAGGAAAGTGGCGCCTTCAACAATATTTGTTTCGCCTTTGGCTGCAGCCATAACTTGTTGTTTCTCGCGGGCAGCGGTTTCCATAGCTAAGGTCAAGGTTTGAATTTCTTTCATTTCCATTTGCGACTGTTGTTGTAATGCTGCCACAAATCCTTTTACCACCAAGTTTTTATCCAGGGAAATATCCAGCTGTTCTTGCTCAGCTAATTTTTTCTCAATAAATTGACCAACACTGGCGCCCATAGCATAGGATTGTTGCTCAATTTCGCTTTCAAGCTTCAATTTCTCGACTTTCAGTACATCGGGTTCTTGCTGCTGCCCACAGGCCGTTAGGCCTAATGCTGAAGTGATTAGAATAGCCATTGCTGTTTTTTTCATTTAATTCTTCCAAAGTTAGATGTGTGGAATGTGTGGGTTGTGATAAGCCTCAACCTAATAAAGCACTTATACCCGTTTCCCTTGAAGTTGCAGCGTTGTTGGCTGCTCTCACTGACCCCAATCACTTAGTCCATCTAAGCTCATGGGGCTGAGTTCCTTTGCCGCCTAACTGCCACTCCAATGGCTTTGGGTATATACTAAACGCCCAGAGGGAAAAGAGAAACCCAAATAGGAACGTTCAATTGACTGTATTGTGCAGAATAAGTTTAATTTTTTTATTTCTTAATGGGTGCAGCCCTACAGGTACCACGCCAATCAAAGTCTGGCGGCATGCCGCTGATGGAGCTTATGCAGCCAATATTTCAGCAGATAGCTCACTAGCGGTGGTGTCTAGCGTACATAATGGTATTTCAGTGTGGGACCTGATCACTAATAAGAAGCTATATGAATGGCAACACCAAGGTGAAGGCAATAATCCGGTACTTAATATTCATATAGCATTTGATAATAGCTTTGTAGTGACGTCAGACAGGGAAACTTTTGCCTTATGGAATTTAGCCACAGGTGAACCCGAAGGTTTTTGGCGAATTGATGAGTCAAGCATTCGAGATGTGGCTGTATCTAATCATGGGCAAGGTATATTGGTGGGCCGTGGTAATGGCAACGTTATGTATTTTGAGCCCGGTACTGGCAGGCGCCTGGAATTTCTCGGTCATCAGGAAAAGGTCAATAGTGTAGACATCTCACCAAACGGGTTTTATGCCCTAACCGGGGGGAATGATTATGTTGCCTATTTGTGGGACACTCGTAGCGGCCAGGTTGTAAATAAGTTTACTCACCCGAACAGGGTCACTAAAGTCGTGTTGGACGACAAGGGCCGTTTTGCTTTTACTGCAGACAGCCAACGTCAAGCCAGTGTGTGGAATTTGACGACAGGCAAGGAGGTGAGCCGCTTGCAGTACTTGGCCAGGCAAAAAATATTCAGTACAGCTATCTTCTCTGGAGATGGCCGTTATTTGTTAACTGGCTCACCGGCTAAAAGAATGAATTTATGGCGTGTAGCCGATGGTCGCGAGCTACACGAATGGCAAGTCACAGCCAAAGAAGGAAGTCGATCGCAATCAGCAATGGTCTATGGACTTGGGTTTGTCAATAACAAGAAAATAGTGTCGGAAAGCAGCAGCGGGTTGGCTGAGTTCTGGAAAATAGACGATTAATTTACGAGTGGATTATGCAGCAGATAGAATCAGATATTGAACAGCTACAAATGAAGGTGTCTTTTCAGGAAGATACCATAGAGGAACTTAACACTGCACTTATCCAGCAGCAAAAACAGTTGGAAGTCTTGCAGTTTACTATCTCTCACCTGGTGAATAAGGTGAATACTTTGCAAACACCCAACAGTGGTAATGAGGACAGCGAGCCGCCACCACCACATTATTAAAGGTGTTTAATATTTGACGTTATTCAGGTTTGAATACGCCAATAACATTTTCGTTTTGACGGGAAGCTGCGGTGACGTTTTTGTCAGCTTGGGTTTGCTGGTATTGACAGCTCACACATTGCAGTTTTTCCACATTATTCTCAAAATATAACATTAGGGTATCTACTTTTTTGCAGTTAGGACAAGTCGCACCTGCTATGAATCGTTTTTTTATTTTGTTTGTCATTATCAATAAGATCTCTTCAGCCTGTCATCTTGCTATCATAACGCAATTGAAGTTATGTGTTACCCGCTAATAGGTTTTCATGATCCAATTTTCTGATTTATCTCTCATGCGTGGCACCAAGATGTTGCTACAGGAAACAAATGCTGTTGTATACCCGGGGCACAAGGCCGGGTTAATCGGCGCCAACGGTTGTGGCAAATCGAGCTTGTTTGCCTTGATCCGCAATGAATTACATCCCGATCATGGGGACTGCACTATTCCCAAAGACTGGCAAGTTGTCTCTGTCGCCCAGGAAACCCCAGCGGTGTCACGCTCAGCTGTTGATTATGTGGTAGATGGCGATATGCGTTATCGTGCCCTGCAAAAGGAGTTAGCTGAGGCCGAAGCTGCCCATCAAGGCGAGCAGATTGCTATCTTACATGGACAACTTGAAACAGCAGGCGCCTATGACATTGAAGCGCGTGCGGCGACTATACTGGCTGGACTAGGCTTTGCCAGCGATGCGATTAATAAAAAGGTAACTGAATTTTCCGGTGGCTGGCGTATGCGTCTGAATTTGGCACAGGCGCTATTATGTCGTTCAGATCTGCTGTTACTTGATGAGCCCACCAACCATTTGGATTTAGATGCGGTCATTTGGCTGGAAAAATGGCTGCAACGTTATACGGGAACCTTATTACTAATTTCCCATGACAAGTCCTTTCTTGATAGCACAGTCAACGAAATCATCAGTGTTGAAAAACAGCAGTTGGTGAGTTATCGGGGTAACTATGATGCGTTTGAAAAGCAGCGGGCTGAACGTATTCGCCTGCAAGGTCTGCAATTCGAAAAGCAACAGGACAAGATTGCCCACCTGGAATCCTTTATTAACCGTTTTGGGGCTAAGGCGAGCAAAGCTAAACAGGCGCAAAGTCGCGTTAAGCAGCTGGCAAAAATGGAAAACCTGCTGCCTGCTTTGGCAGAATCGAACTTTACCTTTGAGTTTTTTAGTCCCCCTAAGCTGCCTAACCCCTTAGTGAAAATCGAAAAAGTTCAGGTAGGTTACGATTCCACTATCATACTTGAACATTTGCATCTGAATTTGGTGCCAGGTAGCCGTATAGGTTTATTGGGGCGTAACGGTGCCGGTAAATCTACCCTTATCAAACTGTTGGCTGGAGAAAAACAGCCCTCCCATGGCTTATACGAAACCTCAGCCGGTTTACGTATTGGTTATTTTGCCCAACATCAACTGGAATATTTGCGCGGTGAGGAGTCAGCGGTGGCTCATATTCAGCGGCTGGATCCAAAAGCCACTGAACAGAGCTTGCGGGATTTTCTTGGCGGTTTTGGTTTTCGCGGTGATGAGGCATTTAGTAACGTTGCTCCAATGTCCGGTGGTGAAAAAGCACGGTTGGTACTGGCCTTAACTGTTTATCAAAAACCCAACTTGTTATTATTGGATGAGCCAACCAACCATCTGGATTTGGATATGCGCCATGCCTTGAATATCGCCCTGCAGGGCTTCGAAGGGGCTATGGTGCTGATTTCCCACGACAGGTTTTTACTGTCTTCCGTATGTGATGATTTTTATTTGGTGGATAATCGCCGAGTGACCATGTTTGATGGTGATCTCGATGATTATCGCGACTGGTTGCTTAAAGCACAGATAGGTACAAGCGGTACTGAAACAAAAGAGCCTAAAATTGATCGAAAAAATCTGAAACGCCTGGAAGCCGAGTTTAGACAAGCGACCCAACCCCTGCGCAAGCAACTGGCGCAACAAGAAAAGGGTATGTCTGATTTACAAAATAAATTGCAGGTTTTGGAAAAGAAAATGGCTGATCCCGATCTCTATAATGCTGAGAATAAAGCCAAACTAAAACAACTATTGACTGAGCAGGCTGAGTATAAAGCTGACTTGGGTGATACGGAAATGAGCTGGCTGGAAACCCAGGAGCAACTGGAAGAACAGCAGGCCGTCTTTGAACAGGCAAGCTCGATGTAGGAAGCCATACGGTAACTAAAGCTGAGCGTCCAATAAATAATGATAAATTTGCCAGTGTTGTCAGGCGCAATTATCATTATTGAAGACAATGGTAATTGTTGCACCGGGTTAGTCGTCAGTTGCTGTGCCATAGGCAGTTGAACATTAAGGTGTGGTTATAAAAATGTCAGGCTAGCAAAGGCAATCAGGGTCTTATACTCGTAAGTGCCTTTGCCACTGCAGATGCCAGCTTGTTGCGCTTAGTGGTACATTATATTTTTTAAGTCTCTACTTTGCTATTGTAAATGCTGTCAAACGCGCTCCCCCAGGGTGTTTTTGTTTGTCCTTTTTTGACACTTGATAGGGGTATTGTCAGTATTAAAATATCAAGCCTTACATCTTGATAGGAACTTGATATACAGTGTGACTAATATCAATAAACCTGCGACAGTAAAATATTACATGTACCAACAGCCGCCTTTAAACATTCCGCCTGTTTCTGAACCTTTTCCCAATGTGCTGCTAGCCCATGGGATAATTGCGACCAGTACCTTTATACCTCCCTGGTGGGCGAAAAATCGTCATATACAGACGGTCTGGCCCAGGTTTATGCAAAAACGTATGAAAGTAACCTGGCAGTCGCAGCGTCTGACGTTACCTGATGGCGATTTTGTCAACCTGGCCTGGGTAGGAAACCGGCACGATCCGGGAGCCTACAAGGGCCTGGTGATCCTCTTTCACGGCTTAGAGGGCTCCAACAAGTCCCATTATGCTAATGATATGGCGGCTAATTTATGCCAGCAACAGTATCTGGTGGTGCTGATGCATTTTCGGGGGTGTGGTGGACAGCACAATACCTTGCCCAGAGCCTATCATTCAGGAGAGACCGAGGATGCCTGGTTTTTATTGAACTTTCTAGCGCAGCAGTTTCCTTCAATGGAGAAAGTGGCTATGGGCTTTTCCCTCGGGGCTAATATGCTCTTAAAACTGTTAGGCGAGCACACCGGGCAAACCATACTCCAGGGTGCAATTGCCATCTCCCCTCCGTTTAAATTACAGCAGTGTTCCTTGAGTATCAATCAGGGGTTATCTCGTATGTATCAGTCCTATTTACTTAAAAGCATGGTTAATAATTTGCTTGAGAAGATGAGTGTGATTGATTATAAGGGTCACCTGGCAATCGATCCTGGGGCTGCCAGTAAGCTTAAGAATTTTCGCGAGTTTGACCATTATGTAACGGCCCCCCTGCACGGCTTTACCAGCGCCGAAGATTATTACCAAAAATGCAGTGCCATTGGTTTTATGAATAGTATCAACACACCTACTTTAATCCTGCATGCTAAAGATGATCCCTTTATGAATGAAAACGTGCTGCCCCAGCAGAGTGATTTATCCTCTAGTGTGCGCTTGGAGCTGAGCGCCAAGGGTGGTCATGTGGGTTTTTTACAGGGCACTCCCTGGGCACCCAAAATCTGGTTGCACCCTAGAGTCAATCAATTTATAAACGAGACACTAGGCAAGTCGCCTGATAATAATAGTGAGACAAAATGATCGTACCCATAAGTGAGATTGAAACAGAAACCTTGTATACCTTAGTGGAAGGGTTTGTATTACGGGAAGGCACCGAATATGGGGAAGTGGATTGCAGTTTGCAAGACAAGGTGCAACAAGTGCTGAGTCATCTGAAAAGTGGCGAAGCTCTGGTGGTGTATTCCGAGTTACATGAAACTGTCAATATTATTCCCAAAGGTCAGCTGGGGCTGACCGATGAGCAAAGTGCTTAGAATTGAGCAAATACCAGGTTAAAGGAAACCGGCACGCTTAGTCCTATGCTGGACAGGCCAGCAATCTGTTGCAATAACTCAACCCCGGATTGCAATCCGTAATCAGCCGCAGCGATTAAAATTGGTTTGCTGCTGGTGGCGGTAATATTGCCGTCACTGCTTCTGGTCACTTGTACTGAAACGCTGATCGGCAACTCAGTTGACATGATCTTTAGGGTCGCAGGCAATACAAATCCGGCGGTTTGGCCAGGCTTAAGGGCTAACACGTTATCTGGCAGCGTTGCACTCAATTTAGCAGTGGGAAACTGGTCGACTAAAAATAATTTTTCAGCCATACGTGTATCGCGAATAGCGACACCTGTTTTAACTGATGCCAGGTCAATCTCTACCGATAATGTACCTTTTTTACTTAACTCACCGCTTAGTTGATTAAAATGATGGACTTCACTGACATTGATATTTTTGGTGGAAATAAAATTTAGATTAGAATCTTCGTTGACTAAGCGCCAATCCGCATTTGCCATCGTGCCAAAAAACATACTGGCCAGTGCTAAGATTTTGATACTGTTGGTGCGTACATGCATTATTTTTGTTCTCCAATTTGATATTTTACAATACTTTGCCAATCCACGCGCTGGTCACCCATCACGATAAAATCAGGATTGCTGACAGAATTTCGTTGGTTATAACTTAAGGGTGAGAAGTCATGAGCTAGAATATTACCACCAGCCTCGCTCACTATACACTGTGATGCTCCTGTGTCCCATTCTCCCGTGATCCCTATGCGCAGAAATACATCGGCTTTACCTTCAGCGATAAAACATGATTTGAGAGAACAGCTGCCCGTTGGGTAAGTTTGATAGGTACGATGATCACTCATACTGCCCATCACTTTTTCTCGGGCTTGGCGGCGACTGACCGCTATCATGACCACGCCGGTGTCCACATCATCAAAACTGCGCACGAATATTTGCTTATTCTCAGCGTGACTCTCTTTGAAGGCTCCATGACCTTTGGCCGCCGAATAGAGTGTTTCCCCCGGTGGCCAGTAAATCACCCCAATTACGGGTTGATTATTTTCCACCAGTGCGATGTTAACAGCAAAATCCCCACTGCGAGCGATAAATTCCTGGGTGCCATCTATGGGATCGATCAACCAGTAACGCTGCCAGTGCTTACGTTGGGCCAAACTGCCATTTTCAGATTCTTCTGACATGATTGGAATATCTGGCGTTTCCCGTTTGAGGATAGCCAGAATGATCTCGTTGGCGGTGTAGTCGGCTGAGGTGACAGGAGAATCATCGGCTTTTTGATAACTGGTGAAATCACCACTATCATAAATTTCCATGACCACCTTACCGGCTTCACGGGCTGCGCGTTTTGCTATTTCCAGCAGAGTTGTTATCTCTTCGGTTGTCATGCTTGTCCCTTTAACCATCTTTGTGCCAAAAATAGTGCTGCAATGCAGCGTGCTTCAATAAAATCTTGCCGGCCGAGAAGTTCGTCCATATTGTTAATTGACCAGGGGATCACATCCAGGGGTTCAGGTTCATCCCCTGGTAGTAGCTTGGCGTATAAGTCTTGGGCAATAAATATATCCATGTGTGCATCAAAAAAAGCGGGTGCCATACTGACGCTATGCAGTGGATATAAATAATTGGCACCATAGCCGACCTCTTCCTTGAGTTCTCTGTTGGCCGCTTCGACGGCCAGTTCTCCGGGATCGATTAAACCTTTGGGGAAACCAAGTTGGTAAGAGTGTGTGCCTGCGGCATACTCCCTGACAAGCAAAAACTCATGCTCATTAATGAAAGGGACGATCATCACAGCCCCTCTTCCACTGCCAGCCATGCGTTCAAAGGTGCGTAATGCTCCATTTGAAAACTCGAGGTTAACCTGTTCCACTTCAAACAAGCCGCTTTTCGCGACGACCTGACGGTGATGAATTTGTGGTAATACTTTGTGGGGATCTATTTTGCTCATCTACTTATCACGTTATCATAGCTTTATTAATGGTATCAATGAGGCGTAAACCGCCGAGAAATCAATACGTCGAATATAACCCTTATATGAAGGACTTACCACTTGCCTGACTTACCCTGGAAAAAAATACAAACTGTCTTGTTGGACATGGACGGTACCTTGTTGGATTTACATTTTGATAACCATTTTTGGTCTGAGCATCTGCCAGCGAAGCTGGCCGCTAAACGTGGTATCAGCATAACCCAAGCAAAAGCTTACATGAACAGCGAATGTAACAAAGTAGCCGGTACGCTCAGTTGGTATTGTTTAGATTTCTGGACTGAGAAACTGCAGCTGGATATTGTGCAAGCTAAACGTGAAATTGAGCATCTAATCAGTATACGCCCTGATACTCTGCCTTTTTTAGACGCGTTAAAGGCTTCAAATCGTAGCGTTATCTTGGTTACTAACGCCCATCCCCATAGCTTATCCCTAAAAATCGAGCATACCCAACTCGATGTTCATATCGACCAGCTTATTTCAACTCATGAATTTGGCATCACCAAGGAATCGCAACTTTTATGGCAAAAATTACAGCAACGGCTGAGGTTTAATCCGGCCACTACTTTATTTGTAGATGATAGTTTGGCTATTTTGCAATCAGCCCAAACCTTTGGTATCGAACATTTGTTGGCCGTCAGTAATCCTGATAGCCAACAGCCGAGTCGATTGATAAATGATTTTGCAGCGGTACAGGATTATCGATATTTACTTGAAGATATAGTCAATAACCCTTTTGTTGGTTGATTAATGCGTTATTTTACTTTCAATCGTTTCATCTTCTTAAGGATAGCCCTATAATTCTCGCCAATTTTTAATCACTGACAACAGGTCCTAGTTTATGAGTCTTAACAGCATTCCCGCTGGCAAAAATCTGCCGGAAGAAATTAATGTAATCATCGAAATCCCGGCTCACTCCGATCCGGTTAAATATGAAGTGGATAAAGACTCGGGTGCGATTTTCGTAGACCGTTTTATGGCCACTTGTATGCATTACCCAACTAATTACGGTTATGTACCCCATACATTATGTGATGATGGTGATGCAGCTGATGTACTGGTTATGACTCCCTTTCCGTTACTCGCCGGTTCAGTGATTAAATGTCGGCCAGTGGGTGTATTAAAAATGACTGATGAATCAGGCACAGATGCAAAAATTCTGGCCGTGCCCATAGATAAATTAACCAGTATTTATCGCGGTATCAAAGATATCGATCAGGTTGACGAACTCACCCGTAATCAAATTGAACATTTTTTCTCTCATTATAAAGACTTAGAGCCCAATAAATGGGTGAAAATCGACGGCTGGGAAGACGCAGCAGCTGCCAGAGTTGAACTGATTGAAAGTGTTGAACGTTATAAAAACGAAGGCTAGTTTAGCCGTGAGGTAGCTTTTTTGCCTCTTTTTGCCATTTAAAAGCCGACTAAAGTCGGCTTTTTTGTTTGTGTAATCCTTGGGCTGTGACACACCAGCCAGCCCTAATTGATTGCTCACCGTGAATAAATTGTCAGCTAGTCGTACCCATTCGCAGTTGTGGCTACTGTCGATGGCCTGTGTTATACCCCAGGTGTTTTCTGTTTAGAATGCTTTGCTGAATACTATTGTGGTAGAGCAGGCAAACTTCGATGGCGCGCAAATTGGGGTATTACAGAGTTTGCGGGAGGTACCCGGTTTTTTGGCCTTCACCACAGTTTTTGTGTTGTTGGTATTAAAAGAACAAACCCTGACGCTGATGTCTATCGGGGTTGTCGTAACAGGTTGGTTACTCTTTGCCCTTGGTTTTTATTGCACCTTAAAAGTTATCAGCTTAAGCCTTGTATGGGTTAAGTGTGGCTAGCAGGTATAGACCCGTCACTCTTGAAGCTGCAACGTTGTTGGCTGCTCTCACTCACCTCTATCGCCTGAAGCACGTAGACCTTATAAGCTCATGGGGCTGAGGTCCTTAGCCGCCTAGTTGCAACTTCAATGATTTTGGGTATAGATTTGTTTGGCTGGATTAAATAGTACCCAAGAGGTCAGAATATATTTATCGTTCGACACAGGTACATTACCTCTGTGGGTATGGGTGAAATAAGCAGGGGCAATGACCATACTGCCTTGTTTGGGTTTAATCGCCATATCTTGGTAATAAAACTCTGTTTCCCCTCCTTCTTCTACATCATTGAGATAAAACATGAACAGTAATATTCTGTGCAGTGCATCGTTATTCCCGGCCTCAGGAAACACTTCAGAATGCCAATAAGGATAGCCACCTACCCCTTGCTCATATTTTTGCGCGCGAATATCGCCAATCCTGAACAGGCATTGGACTAAATTTTCCAGATTGGGCAAACCTATTTCGTCAAAATTATCCTGGGTTAGTTTGACCGGCTGACCGCTAACGGGGTGTCGCACAGTTAAGCCAATAGGGCCAATCAAAGCAAAAAAATACTCACTAAAGTAATTAAACAGCTGCCGGGATACCAAAGGCAGCAGTGCCTGGTACTGCTGCTGGAACTCTGGATGTTGGATAACGGAGACATCCAGGCTACGTTTTTTGTCCGTATCGACGCCACCGCCAGTGCGGCCAATTTGTTTATGTTGGCTTTGATCAAACTGGCGGATAAACTGCTGGCACAACTGAGGACTGAGCACATTTTCGTAGACTTTGATAAAGGTTTCGGGTGGTTTCATTATTGCTCTGGCGGCGGGTGAGCAGCCAAAATCCCCCGCACATCTGCGGGGATTTTTTGCGATTTTTGTTGCTTGTAATCAAAACTGACCATAGTCGTGGAGCCCGTGGCACATTTTTTTTGCTGTTGCCAGAGTTCCTGATACACATCAAATGAGCTGCCGCCCAAACGGCTGATATAGGTACGTACTTCAACTGCCTGACCATAGAAAATTTGTTGCAGAAAATCCACTTTATAGCTTGCCAAAATTAACGGCCAGTTTTGCAGATCCAGCTGAGGGCTAAATATTTTAAAAATAGGCTCACGAGCCATTTCAAACCAGCCCACCAGCACAGTATTACTAACATGGGCCAAGGCGTCCGTTTCATAAAAACGGACGTTAAATTTTTCGTGAAACATTATTTTGGCTCCTGATCCGGCAGGGTTAACAGGGGCTTAAGGAAGTGTGCTGTATGGGATCTCTGCACCTGGCAAACGTCTTCTGGGGTACCCTGGGCGATAATTTCCCCGCCACCGGAACCACCTTCAGGACCCAAATCGATGATCCAGTCTGCGGTTTTAATCACGTCTAGGTTATGTTCGATGACCACCACTGTGTTTCCGTGATCTCTTAATTTGTGTAATACATTTAACAGCTGCTTGATATCGTGGAAATGCAGCCCTGTGGTGGGTTCGTCCAGAATATACAAGGTTTGCCCCGTATCTCTTTTTGATAGCTCTTTAGCAAGCTTAACCCGTTGGGCTTCCCCGCCGGAAAGCGTCGTCGCAGCCTGACCGAGGCGCACGTATGACAAACCTACGTCCATCAAGGTTTGCAATTTACGGGCAATGGCGGGGATCACATCAAAAAATACCCGGGCATCTTCTACCGTCATATCCAGCACCTGGTGAATATTCAGGCCCTTATACTGGATTTCCAGGGTCTCACGGTTATAACGTTTGCTTTTACATATATCACAAGGCACATAAACGTCGGGTAAAAAGTGCATTTCAACCTTGATCACCCCATCCCCCTGACACGCTTCACAGCGTCCCCCTTTGACATTGAAACTAAAACGACCAGGTTTATAGCCCCTGGAACGTGACTCCTGCGTCCCGGCAAACAATTCTCGAACGGGGGTGAATATACCTGCATAAGTAGCTGGATTTGAGCGGGGGGTACGACCTATGGGGCTCTGATCGATATCGACTACCTTGTCCAGAAACTCCATGCCAGTGATGGATTTATAAGGCGCGGGTTCGCCTGTTGTCGCGCCGTTGAGTTCACGGTGAGCAATACGATAAAAAGTATCGTTGATTAAGGTGGATTTACCTGAACCTGAAACGCCGGTTACACATGTCATTAAACCAAAAGGTATTCTAAGGGTTACGTCCTGTAAGTTGTTACCTGTGGCACCCACCATTTCGATCCATTTGTCGTGATCTATTGGGGTACGTACGGTAGGTATTTCTATTCTTTCTCTACCTGAAAGATATTTTCCCGTTATTGAACGTTCACTATTTTTAATGTCTTCGATTGTGCCCTGGGCGATGATCTCACCACCATGCACCCCGGCACCAGGCCCGATATCGAGCACAAAGTCTGCGGCGCGAATGGCATCCTCATCGTGCTCCACCACAATAACAGTATTACCCAGATCCCGTAAGTGGACTAGGGTCGTTAATAACCTGGCGTTGTCCCGTTGATGCAAGCCAATAGATGGCTCATCGAGCACATACATTACGCCTACCAGACCGGCGCCTATCTGACTGGCGAGCCTGATACGCTGAGCTTCACCACCTGACAGGGTGTCGGCACTGCGTGATAACGACAAATAATTCAAGCCCACGTTGACCAGAAAATTCAAACGGTCGTTAATCTCTTTAAATATTTTTTCAGCAATTTTTTCACGCTTGCCGGTCAGTTCTACTTCAGCGAAAAAGTCAAGGGCGTCGGCAATTGACATACTGGTAATAGTGGGCAGCGGCGTCTGTCCAATAAATACATTACGTGCCTCCAGGCGCAGGCGCGTGCCACCACAACTGGTGCAGTGTTGCTGACTGAGGTATTTGGCGAGCTCATCACGTACCGCATTGGATTCTGTTTCCCGATAGCGGCGCTCCATATTTGGGACGATGCCCTCAAACGGATGTTTTCGCTCCATGATATCGCCACGATCATTAATGTATTTAAAGCTCAACGATGTGCCTTTACTGCCATTGAGCACCCAATCTTTGGCGTCGTCGTCGAGTTCAGCGTAGGGCTTGGTTAAATCAAAACCATAGTGGTCTGCCACAGCTTGTAACATTTGAAAGTAGTAGTAGCTGCGTTTGTCCCAGCCACGGATAGCACCGCCAGCGAGGCTTAATTCGTCATTTGCAATAATGCGGTGTGGGTCAAAAAACTGTCGGGTACCGAGACCATCACAGGTTTGGCAGGCGCCTGCGGGATTATTAAAGGAAAACAGCCTAGGCTCCAACTCTGCCATGCTATAGCCACAATGAGGGCAGGCAAAATTTGAGGAAAAGACGACTTCGGCTTTGTCCGGTTCATCCATATAAGCGATTTTTGCCGTACCCCCGGATAGGTTCAGGGTGGTCTCAAATGATTCTGTCAGTCGCAGTTTTAGATCATCACGAACTTTAAAACGGTCAACTACCACTTCAATACGGTGTTTTTTATGTAAATCAAGCTCTGGTGGATCGGATAAATCACACACTTCACCGTCAATTCGTGCCCGAATAAACCCCTGGGCTGCAAGATTTTCCAGGGTTTTTAAGTGCTCACCTTTACGATCCTGAACTACCGGGGCCAGTAACATCAGTTTTTCATCCCCAGGCATGGCTAACACCCGATCAACCATTTGGCTTATCGTTTGTGCATCCAGAGGTACATGGTGCTCCGGACAACGGGGTTCACCTACCCGAGCGTAAAGTAAACGCAGGTAATCGTAAATTTCGGTTATGGTTCCAACAGTAGAACGAGGGTTGTGGGATGTGGACTTTTGTTCGATGGATATTGCTGGGGACAAGCCCTCGATATGATCCACATCGGGTTTTTCCATCATCGATAAAAATTGCCGGGCATAGGCAGACAATGATTCAACGTAGCGACGTTGCCCTTCGGCATAAAGGGTATCGAATGCAAGAGAAGATTTACCTGAACCTGACAAACCCGTTATAACTGTTAGTTTGTCTCGGGGAATATCCACGTCGATATTTTTCAGGTTGTGAGTGCGCGCACCACGTACCGATATATTATCCATTATTAACCATTGTCTACTGCAAAAGAGGAAGTATTACATACTCTGTATAAGAGCTCTACGCGCATGACCAATTATCATCATTCTGGCCAGTCAAACCTGAGCTTTTAGCCGGTATAATTTTGCAGCAGTGGGGAGGACTGGCAAGTGTGGCTGCAAAAAACGGACGTTTTATGCGCAGCCCCTAAACCGTACTACGGGTTCTGTCCGGGTGAAGCACTTAGTGCATAGTTTGTGGTGGCCAAATCTATGCTAAACTGCTGCGCTATTTGTTCACAAAAGACAGTGTTAGCCATTTTGAACCGAACTGAACTTCGCGCCGCATTGGCCCTAGCGGGGGTTTTTGTACTGCGCATGCTGGGGCTTTTTATGGTCATGCCCGTACTGGCCATTCTAGCTGTTAACTATGCTGGTTACTCAGCCCTGATGCTTGGCCTGGCTATAGGCGGCTATGGCCTGACGCAAGCCCTGCTGCAGATCCCCATGGGGGTGCTTTCTGATAAAATTGGTCGCAAGCCAGTTATTATTGGTGGACTACTGATGTTTGCCCTGGGCAGCGCAGTGGCAGCTGTTGCCGACAATATGTTGTGGCTCGTTATTGGTCGTTTTTTGCAAGGCGCCGGAGCGATCGCGGGTGCCATCATGGCCTTGGCAGGGGATGTCAGCCGGGAAGAGCAGCGCAGTAAAGTTATGGCTATTATTGGCATTTCTATTGGCTTTTCCTTTTATGTTGCCTTGCTCTTAGGGCCTATAATCGCCCAACAATATGGCTTGAGTGGTATTTTTGCTATTACCGGCGTACTTGCCATGTTGTGTATCCCGGTTATTGTGTGGGTTGTGCCCAGTGCACTTAACTTTGCTCCCAAAGGGGACACCCTACCGACAATAACAGACGTAAAAGTGCTGTTTTTTGCTCCCCAGTTACGTCGACTGAATATTAGTGTGCTTTTGCTGCACATGATGATCACCTTACTTTTTGTACAAATTCCTACCATACTCAGTGGTATGGGCTGGGAGCTAGCCGGGCACTGGAAATTCTATTTACCTGTGCTCAGTGCGTCCATAGCAGGTTTGGTTGGTTTGATGCTGTTGGCGAAAAAACGCAATCAGGCGACAGTCATAAAACTGTGTATTTTAGGGTTAGCAATAGCCTTTGCCGGATTGTCTTTCGCCCATGACTCTTTGTTTGGTTTGATAGGCTTAATCTGGTTGTTTTTTACTGGATTTAATTTTCTTGAAGCGAATTTTCCGGCTCTGGTTTCCAGTATTGCTCCTGCAGGTAAAAAGGGCTCCGCTATGGGCATCTATACCAGCTTTCAATTTTTTGGTGCTTTTTTGGGCGGCATCCTGTCTGGCAGTGTCAGCCAGTTTTTCGGACCCACCTGGGTATTTGTTCTTGCGGCTTGCATCTGCATCGCCTGGCTGTGGATAGTGCGAGGATTAGATGGCATACCGGGTTTAAAACGTTATACACTTAAGACCAATATGCATGTGCAGTCA
The DNA here is from genome assembly GCA_046709505.1 of Paraglaciecola sp. Lineage (GTDB taxonomy): Bacteria > Pseudomonadota > Gammaproteobacteria > Enterobacterales > Alteromonadaceae > Paraglaciecola. The sequence continues at coordinate 37,181 of JBKEFM010000020.1, forward strand.
GCTGAAACTATTGGTCAACATTTGGCCAAGCTTCGAGGCGTGGTCGACATCACAGTCGTACCAGACGAGGGCGTGGTATATATTAAAGCTGATGACAGACATTTTGAGCTGAATAAAGCTAGGCAAGTGCTCAATTTAGATTAAGAATTTAGGAG
>JBKEFM010000021.1:0-36803 GCA_046709505.1 Paraglaciecola sp.
TCTGTACCGCACAGGAATGAGCGGCGAACACAGCGGGAAACGCAGTGGTAATAGGGCGTATCAAGTAAACTAACTTGGTTTTTACGTGGCTGAGGCATATCCCACGACCTGACTAAAAATGAAACACTTGATAAGTGTAGTTCAGTTCGAAAAATAAGCGATTTTATGATGGGTGTCTATTTAAAAAAGAAAAAAGGAAGCTTATGCTCAACAGCCTCTTATGGAGCAGTTGCCTGGTGTGGAAACTCATCAATATTGGCATTGCCAAACGTCAGCCGTTTACCACAAAAGATCAAAAAGGTTAGCTCCACCAACCACTACATATAGTGGTTGGTGGAGCTAATAGTGGTTGGTCGAGCTAACGGGATAGCCCTTGTAAATAACCAGGTGACATCAGGATTTTTTTAATTTTGCTTCCATTTCGCTGACACTGGAGTGACGTACATCGAGGCCTCTGACCAGATAAATTATATGCTCTGCAATATTACGGGCATGATCGCCAATACGTTCCAGTGAACGTAAAGCCCACAGGATATTCATGACTCTGCCAATGGAGCGGGGATCTTCCATCATATAGGTAACGATTTCACGCATGGCAGATTTATATTCCCGATCCACCTGTTTGTCGGCTTTTGCCACTTCCAGCGCCTGATCAACATCGAAGCGGGCAAAGGCATCAAGCACTGAGTTAACCATTTTTTGTACTAAAGCCCCCATGTGACGAACTTCATCGTAACCCCCTGGCGCCTTGCCACTTTCGTTCAGGGCAATGGCCATCTTGGCTATTTTTTGCGCTTCGTCACCCATACGTTCCAGATCGCGGATCATTTTGGTGACGGTTAGCACCATTCGTAAATCAGAAGCTGCAGGCTGCCTGCATGCTAGCACCATAGTACATTGCTCATCCAGGGCCACTTCTCGCAGATCAACATCGTCTTCAACCTGTATCACCCGTTCAGCAATTTTACTGTCGGCTGTTTCAAGTGCCTTGACTGAATTAATAATTTGCTGTTCAACCACACCACCCATTTCCAGGACCTGACTTTTCAATCTTTCCAAGTCAGCATCGAAGCGCTGTGATATATGTTTATCTAAATGCATTTTTTCCATTTTTTATTTCCTTTAATACCGGCTAACCGAAACGCCCAGTGATATAGGCCTCGGTAAGATCGTGTTCGGGGTTGGTGAACAATTTTTTTGTATCGTTCACCTCAATCAGTTTGCCCATATGAAAGTACGCGGTTCTATGTGACACGCGCGCTGCCTGTTGCATAGAATGGGTCACGATAGCAATAGTGTAATTTTGGCTTAACTCCGCCATCAGCTCTTCTATTTTGGCTGTGGCGATAGGATCAAGAGCCGAACAGGGCTCATCCATCAATATCACTTCGGGACTCACCGCTATGGTGCGGGCAATACATAATCGTTGCTGCTGTCCACCGGAGAGGCCAGTACCTGGGGAAAACAAACGATCTTTGACTTCCTCCCACAAGCTTGCCTTACGCAAGCTGGTTTCAACAATTTCATCCAACTCCGCCCGTCTGGTCGCCAAACCATGAATTTTAGGACCATAGGCAACGTTTTCATAGATCGTTTTGGGAAAAGGATTGGGTTTTTGAAAGACGATACCTACTCTGGCCCTAAGCGGCACAACATCCTGCTTAGGATGGTAAATATTATCACCTTCCAGGGTGATTTCACCACTGATTTTACAGGATTCTATGGTGTCATTCATACGGTTCAGGCAACGTAAAAAAGTAGATTTTCCGCACCCTGAAGGACCAATCATGGCCACGACTTCGTTTTTGCCGATATCCAGACTGATATCTTGAATAGCTTGTTTATCAGCATAAAACACATTGACGTTACGCATTGACATCTTGGCATTGTCTGAAAAGGGTTTACCCACGGTTTTTTGTTTGGATATATCCTGTGCAATATCGGTCATTTTCTCTGTCTCTGCTGACTTTTGACTATTTTCAGTCATTGTTTTTTTCATCACTGCTTCCACTGTAATCCTCCAACTATACGCCGTAATACCGCTATTTTACCAACGGCGCTCTAAGCGTTTACGTAGCCAAATGGCTAATGTGTTCATGGTGATAAGAAAAGCTAACAGCACCATAATGGCAGCCGATGTACGCTCCACAAACGCCCTTTCAGGGTTATCAGACCATAGAAATATTTGTACAGGCAATACCGTGGCCGGATCTGAGGTCCCGCCGGGTATATCCACAATAAACGCCACCATACCTATCATTAATAAGGGTGCGGTTTCCCCCAGGGCTTGGGCAAAACCAATAATAGCCCCAGTTAGCATTCCCGGCATAGCCAAAGGCAATACGTGATGGATAATCACTTGCATCTTCGACGCCCCTAAACCTAGCGCAGCGTCTTTTATGGATGGGGGTACCGATTTAATCGCCGCGCGACTGGAGATAATAATAGTGGGCAATGTCATCAGGGTCAGCACCAGGCCCCCTACCAGAGGAATAGAGCGATGCATACCAAAGAAGCCAATAAAAACCGCCAGCCCCAGTAAACCAAATATAATCGAAGGCACAGCAGCCAAGTTATTGATGTTCACTTCGATAAAATCAGTAAATCGGTTAGTCGGTGCATATTCTTCTAGGTACACCGCGGCCGCTATGCCAATCGGAAATGATAAGGCAATAGTCACTAATAAAGTAAACAAAGAACCAGCCATGGCGCCTGCTATACCAGCCTGTTCAGGCTCCCGTGAATCCCCATTAGTAAAGAACGTACGGTTAAACTGCAGTTCCATATGCTCATCGGCAAGCAAGCTTTCTACCCAGGCAATTTTCTTGGGATTCATCCGCTCGATAAAGGCTTTTACATCCTCACTATTACGACTTTTCAAATAGGTATCAATATCATCATCTGCTAACACCCATACGCCTATGTTGGTATCTAGCAGACCTGGATCGTCTTCCAGCATCGAACGCAACGTGTATCCGGCGCCGTTACTGACTAAGGAATACAAGTCCCGTTTGTCTCGGCGTCCCTGAGCATCAGGGAATTTTTTGCGTAGCGCACTTTTGATCACGCCCTGATAATCAGCCATGGCCAACTGCCTGGGATCGGTGCTATCGGTGATATCCAGTTGCTGCGCATCCAAATTCACTTCAACGTATATATAGGTCTGTAAAAACGCCGTGTGCCCCTTACCGATGATATCGGTAAATAACACCACTAGACAGGCTAAGCCAAATAAAATAGCGCCTATGCCGTAGGCACGAAAACGTTTTTCTGCTCGGTAGCGTTTTTTGAGGTTTTTGTTAACCAGGTCAATTGTGCTGAGCTTATTGCCTGTAGATTTCTGCATAAGGGTCTCGTTTACTCTACTCATACTCTTCCCGATATTTTCTTACGACATGCAGCGCGACATAGTTAAATGCCAAAGTCACAACAAATAACATCAAGCCTAGCGCAAATGCCGAAAGAGTTTTTGGACTATCAAACTCTTGGTCACCTACCAGCAGGGTTACGATTTGCACAGTTATAGTCGTCACCGACTCCAAAGGGTTTGCGGTTAAATGGGCGGCTAAGCCCGCTGCCATCACGACTATCATGGTTTCCCCTATTGCCCTTGATACCGCAAGCAACACGCCACCGACAATGCCCGGTAGTGCCGCAGGAATAACCACCTGTTTAATCGTTTCCGACTTGGTGGCGCCAAGGCCATAGGCCCCATCGCGCAAAGACTGGGGAACCGCATTAATCACATCATCTGACAACGAAGAAATAAAAGGAATGATCATTACCCCCATCACTAATCCCGCGGCTAAAGCGCTTTCTGAAGACACACTTAACCCAAAAATTGTGCCTGTCTCACGAATAAATGGCGCCACCGTAAGGGCGGCGAAAAAGCCATAGACCACAGTTGGCACACCGGCCAATACTTCCAGCATGGGTTTAACAATAGTACGCACCATGGGCGATGCATATTCAGACAGATAAATGGCTGACATTAGCCCTGCGGGCACAGCAATAATCATTGCGATTAAGGATATCAACATGGTACCGGCAAACAAAGGAACAGCACCAAAGGCCCCGGAGCCGCCTACCTGATCAGCACGAATAGCGGTTTGCGGACTCCATTCCAAACCAAACAAGAATTCACTCATGGGCACAGCTTTGAAGAATTTAATGGACTCGAACAAAACCGATAAAATAATTCCGGCGGTAGTGAATATCGCCAAACTGGCACACAGTAACAGGAACCACTTAAAGGCTTTTTCAACCTCAATCCGGGCACGTAACTTTGCGTTAATCCGCATCCAGGTAATCAACATCAACAAGATAGCAACGCAACCAAAGACTACATTGAGGGCCATTTGACTGACTGACTGCAAGCTCTTTAACCGTTCCGCTGCCGCCACAATATAGGGCGCAAGATTGGGCTCAACAAAACTACCGGTGGCCAGATTGCTGACGGTATTCAGTAATAGGCCTAAATCGGATTCAGATAATTGGCGGATATCAGCGGGAAATTCCTGGATAATAATTTGTTGAATAAAATAATCATCGAAAATGCTCCACACCCCCAACAACAACAAGCAGGGCAGACCACACCACAACGAGGTGATAACACCATAGTAAAACGGCAGAGAGTTAAGATTGCGCACCCCGGATGGCCCCCCGGCGACAGCGACTGCCCGACTTTTCCCGATATAATAGGTTGCCACTGTCAATAACATGGCAATCAGTATCAGTTTGGAAGTATCCATAAAACCTCAAATGTAGCACTATTTATTAAAAAGCTAGCCTGGCTAATAACAAATGGATTAACCAGGCCAGCCAATTAAACGCACCATAACTGTAAGCGAGTATCCTGAACTAGCTCGCTGTTATATGCGAATTTACGCTTATAGCGTTAAATTTTTCAATGTTTTTACGTCTGATTTGACAATAGCACGTTTTTCCTTGCTAAGAGGGATCATACCTTTTTCGGTTAAATACCCTTCATTACCAAAGGCTTTTTCACTGGTAAATTCCGCAAGATACTCGGCCATACCAGGGATAACGCCTATATGTGCTTTCTTGACGTAAAAATAAAGCGGACGAGAGACTGGGTAAGAACCATCAGCAATAGAATCAAACGTTGGGGCAAAACCGTCTATATGCGCCCCCTCGATCTTATCCGCGTTTTGGTCCAGAAAACTAAATCCAAAAATACCCAAAGCATCAGGATTAGCATCCAGTTTTTGCACGATAAGGTTGTCATTTTCCCCCGCTTCTATAAATACACCATCTTCACGTACTGTATGACAGATCGTCTTATATTGGTTTTTAAGCTTAGTGGCTAGTTTGCCATCACCGGCTTTTTCAGCTGCACTTGACTGTTTTTTAAGGCCGGCAATCCAATCAGTTTTTTTACATCCACCTTCTAATACCAGTTCAGAAAATGCATCCCGTGTACCTGAAGTGGGAGGCGGTCCCAATACTTCAATTTTACGGTTAGGTAATGAAGGATTGACGTCACTCCAGTTTTTATAAGGATTTTCAATTAATGTTTCAGTGCCATCTGGATTCGGGACTTCTTTTGCCAGGGCAAGGAAAAGATCCTGGCGGGTTAATGCTAACTCGGGGGTCTTATTTGATTTACCCAATACTATACCGTCGTAACCAATAAGAATTTCAAGTATGTCAGTGACATTGTTTTTTGCACAAAGAGCCACTTCAGAGGCTTTTATTTGACGAGAAGAATTAGTAATGTCTGGCGTTTGAATCCCTACACCTTGACAGAATAATTTTAAACCACCACCTGAACCTGTAGATTCAATTTTAGGGGTTTTAAACTGCGTTGTTTTACCAAAACGTTCAGCCACGACTGTTGAAAATGGATAGACAGTAGATGACCCTACAACCGTTATATAGTCGCGGGCCGCATAAGCAGCATTGATAGTCAATGTAGATGAAAGTGCTACAGCAGCAAATATTAAGGGCTTTTTCATATTAACTTCCAGAGGGTAGTAATTAAAATCGCAATTAGTATATGACAGCTTTATGACGTTTATGTTACAGCGCTAAATTTAATTTAAGTCATTACCCCGTATACTAATTTTATCATATTGAAATTTATCTTCGGAGCCGAGTGCCAGCATATATTACACTTGCAGCCACAGCCAATCAGACAAAAAATCCGATGCCTTTTTTAAACATCGGATTTGCAACTGCTTATTTTAATTCCTATCTAGACAACAAAGACGGCTTTGAGGATAAAGAAAAAGATAATCGATAAACCTGCGCCTGCGGGCAAGGTGATCACCCATGACACCACTATATTGCGTACAACATTCATATTAATAGCAGCAATACCCCGGGCCATACCTACTCCTAATACGGCCCCAACGAGTGTTTGGGTGGTGGAAATAGGCAGGCCAGTTCCCGACGCAATAACCACAGTACAGGCAGCTGCCAGTTCTGCAGCAAAACCACGACTGGGTGTCAGATGGGTAATGCCATTACCTATGGTTTTAATCACTCTGTGGCCAAATAATGCCAGACCAGCGACTATCCCCAAACCACCCAGGGGGAGTATCCACCAGGTAAGCGCGGCTTGTTTGGCTATTTCGCCACCGCTGCTAACAATACTGACGACGGCTGCTAATGGGCCAATCGCATTAGCCACATCGTTAGAGCCGTGGGCAAAGGCCATACAACAGGCCGTCACCACCATCAATACAGCAAATACTTTTTCCACATTAGCGTAATGCATATGTTTGTCCGCTTTGGGATCAAACTTAAGACGATTAATCGCAACACGGCCCAGCAACCCGACCACTATGGCAATCGCAATAGCGATGTAATAACCCTGAGCTTCGGGTAATTCCAGACCGACATGGCTCAAGCCTTTTTTGATAGTTACCAGCGCCATCACAAAACCTGCCATGGCCATATAATAGGGTACATAACGTTTGGCGTTTTCAAAGGGTTTGTCGGTATCGAAAATCAGCTTTTGCGCACTTTGGAAGATAAGATAAGCAATAAAACCGGATATGGCCGGGGTGATAACCCAACTGCCGACTATGCCCCCCACTTTCGCCCAGGCGACAGCGTCAACATTAACCCCCACAGCCGCGAAACCGACTATGGCCCCCACAATTGAATGCGTAGTGGACACAGGCCACCCTAAATAGGATGCAAATGCCAGCCAGATCCCTGCGGCAAACAAGGCCGAAATCATACCAAACACCAACAACTCCGGTGAATCGATAAAATAAGCACTCTCGATTATGCCTTTGCGTATGGTGGAAGTGACTTCGCCACCGGCCAAATAGGCACCCGCAAACTCGAAGATCATGGCAATGAAAATGGCTTGTTTAATGGTTAATGCTTTAGAGCCGACTGAGGTGCCCATGGCGTTAGCAACGTCATTGGCCCCGATGCCCCAGGCCATTAAAAATCCGACCCCGGCAGCAAGTACGATCAGCATAAAACCGTATGTTTGAATAATTTCCATACTAAATATCTCTTATTTGGCTAGCATGAGTTCGAGTCTGGAACCGACTCGCTCAGAAATGTCAGCCAGTTCGCCGACCCATTCAATGATGTTATAAAGGAACATAACATCAACAGGATTAAGATCTTTTTCCAACGCTAATAGATCTTTACGTAAGTGAATTTGCAAACTGTCGGTGTCGTCTTCAATAAGATCCAGTTCATTGATCATATCTTCGACTAAACGCAATTCTCGACCTCTGAAACCGGTTTCCAACAAGTCATCAAGCTCGTAGATAACCTTCTTGGCTTGTTTGGTGGCGTCCAGGCAACGTTTAAGGTATTGCATAAAACTGTCTTGCATGGGCAAGGGTATCAGTAACTCACGACCTAGTATGCGTCCCGAAATGTCCTTGGCCTTATTGGCGATTTTGTCTTGTTGCGTTAACAAGTCCAGCACATCCTGTCGCTGTACAGGCATGAATATACCACCGGGCAAATTGATGCGTAACTCGCGTTTAAGTACGTCAGCTTGCTTTTCCAGCGTTGAAATTTCATATTGGCATTGGGCCGCACTAGGCCAGTCAGCAGCAAAGACCGCAGTGAAAAACGGTAACAGTCCCTGGCTACATTTTTGCACCACTTTGATATGTTGCTCGAGAGGCTTAAGAGGAGACTTAGCGAACACCCCTAAAAATGAGTTTGAAGGCATATGTAATTATCTCTTTGGTTGAGGAATAACATTCTTACTATTTGTGCGGCGCATCATACCTGAAGAAATATGCTAGTAAAATAACAAGCCCGCGCTTTTTGTCCCCGTCTGATACCTGCAATCGCCAATCAAAGGTTATAATAGATAAATGCCCGGGCAAATTTTGCAACCTAAAAAAATAACACTTTTTTACTAAAAAAATAGCCTAACATACTATTATTAATAGAAAATTCATCCCATAAGTGTAAAGTATTACATTATGCCTGAAGCGCCTATCGTGGCCTGGCAATTATTTGGAATTAAATATATGAAACCTATGATTTTTACATTAGTGGGCAAAGACAAACGGGGTTTAATTGAGTCATTAGCACAAACAGTGTTCGATTTAGGCGGTAACTGGCTAAGCAGCAATTTTTCCCACATGGCTGGACACTTTGCCGGTTTTGTGGAAATTCGTTTACCCCAGGAGCGCCACGACGAACTGATTCAACGCTTTTCCCTGCATCCTGACCTGAGTATTAAACTGCTGGTTGGACATGATGACAGCATTATTACTGACAAAACGGCCCAGATTGACATTATGGGCAATGACCGACCAGGAATAGTGCAAGAACTCACGGCTATATTGAGCAGCTTCAATATTAACATCCTTACCTTTGATTCACGCTCTGTTAGCGCACCTAACTGGGGGGGACAGCTATTTAAGGCCAAGGCATTAATTGCAGTAGATGAAACAGTCCAACTGGATAACCTGCGTTACGCATTGGAGGATTTGGCTGACGACCTGATGGTGGATATCACCATAAAGTAACGTTGAAGTGTTTTAAGCTTTGACTCGCTGCCTTGTCATAAAATTGTCACAGATTATTGACAAAATAACTTGTGACAATTTTGTTCGTCAGATTAAAACAGGATTTTATGAACCCTCAACCTAATTTATACTACCCTAGTGAAATCAGTTGGTTAGCCTTTAATCAAAGAGTATTACAAGAAGCTGCAGATCGCAAAAACCCCATAATGGAACGCATCCGTTTTCTCGGTATATTTTCTAATAATATGGATGAATTTTACCGGGTTCGTGTGGCTGATGTTAAACGCAAGATATACATTCATCTGAACGAAGGAAATACACAAAAAGCCGAGCAAACCAAACTGCTGATGGAGCAAATACAGGACAAGGTTTTGGGCATGACCGATGATTTTGAACGGATCCGTAGCGACATTGTCCATCGCCTGGCCCGCTATAATATTTTCTTGATAGGGGAAGAAGATCTCAACGAATATCAGTCAATCTGGCTTAAAAATTACTTTAAAAACAAAGTACTCCGTCATATCACGCCTATATTATTACATAACAAGGTCGACTTGGTGTCCCGCCTTAATGATTCTGCTACCTATTTATATGTGGCGATTAACAAAACGGGTAAGGCAACACAATACGCCACTATCGAAGTACCCACCAAGGCGCTGTCACGATTCGTCGTAATCCCTCCGGAAAAGAGTCGCAAGAAGAAATACATTATATTACTGGACGACATCATTCGTTTAAATCTGGAAAGCATTTTTAAAGGCTTCGTGGATTTCGATTCCGGAGAGGCTTTTTCCTTTAAAATGACCCGAGATTCAGAATATTCGATTAACGATGAAATTGAAGAGAGTTACGTCGAAAAAATGTCAGAAAGCATGAAGCAACGCCTGATTGCCGAACCCGTGCGGGTGGTGTATGACGAGCAAATGCCCAATGAGATGGTACGTAACCTGAAAAAACGTTTGAAAATATCCTCCTATGACAGCCTGATAGCGGGCGGCACTTATCGTAACTTTAAAGATTTTATCGGCTTTCCAAACGTCGGCCGTGACTACCTGGAGAACCCCAAGTTACCCGCCATAACCGCCAGTGACTTTTCACGATACAACACCGTATTTGATGCCATAACAGAAAAAGACATTCTGCTTTACTACCCTTACCACAGGTTTTTGCATGTCACGGAATTTGTGCGCCAGGCGGCTTTTGATCCCAATGTGAAACAGATCAAACTGAATATCTATAGGGTGGCAAAAAATTCTCGGATCATCGATTCTCTTATCGATGCCGTGGACAATGGTAAAATAGTTACTGTGGTGATTGAACTGCGAGCCAGGTTTGACGAAGAGGCCAATATCGCCTGGGCAAAAACCATGACAGATGCCGGTATCAAGGTGGTGTTTGGCATGCATGCTTTGAAAATCCATAGCAAACTGTGCCTGGTAAGTCGTGAAGAAAAAGGCGAATTGGTGCATTACGCCCATTTTGGCACCGGTAACTTTAACGAAAAAACTGCCCGTATTTATACCGATTTCAGTCTATTTACCCGCAATCAGGAACTGGCAATGGAAGCGGACAATGTCTTTACCTTTATTCAACAGCCTTACCGGCGCCATAAGTTTCACCATTTGCAAATTTCACCTATTAATGCACGCACTAAACTGCAACTGTTGATCAGACAGGAAATTCAGAATGCCAAAGAAGGATTACCGGCGGGCATCACCCTAAAATTAAATAATCTAGACGATAAATTACTAATAGACGATTTATATAAAGCCAGCCAGGCCGGAGTGAAAATACGCGCTATTATTCGGGGCATGTGCTCCCTGGTACCCGGGGTTAAGGGCTTAAGTGAAAACATCTCGGTGATCAGTATAGTTGACCGTTTTTTGGAACATCCCCGGGTATTAGTGTTTGAGAATCGGGGAGACAAGCGGGTATTTATTTCATCGGCCGACTGGATGACCCGCAACATGGATTTTCGCATTGAAGTCGGGTGCCCGATATATGACAAGACACTGATCGCGCAAATCGTGGATATTTTGCAAATACAATTTCAAGATACCACTAAAGCCCGTATCATCGATCAGGATCAGACCAATAAATATGTGCGCCGTGGCAATCGAAAAAAATTGCGCTCACAAATTGAAACTTACGAATATATCAAGGAACGGGAAAACCGCCCCAATGGAAAAAATTAATGCGCCATTTGATGGTGTGGAAGTACGTGACACCAGTAAAATAGCAGCATTAGACATAGGCTCCAATAGCTTTCATTTAGTGGTTGCCCGAGTGGTCGCCGGTTCCGTACAGATTGTTCACAGGGTTAAACAAAAAGTCAGGCTTGCTGACGGTTTAGGCGCAGATTATGCCCTCAGTGAAGAAGCTCAAGAACGGGGGTTGGACGCTTTGCGCGCCGTCGCTGAAAGCCTGCAAGGTTTCGCTCCGCAAAAAGTACGCATAGTCGCAACTTATACTTTACGTAAAGCGCACAATGCCAGAACCTTTATTCGCGCTGCCAGTAAAATACTGCCCTACCCCATTGAAGTGATTAGCGGCACTGAAGAGGCACGTTTAATTTACCTCGGTGTGGCCCATACCGTTCATGACAATGGTCAACGTCTGGTAATAGATATAGGCGGCGGCTCCACTGAATTTATTATCGGCGAAAACTTCAATGCTATACTGCTACGTAGCTTGCAAATGGGGTGTGTGAGCTACACCAGACGTTTCTTTAAAAACGGCGAATTTAAGACTAGATCATTTGAAAAAGCGATAACCGCTGCCCAGCAAGAACTGGAGATGATCGACAAAAAGTATATCCTCGCGGGATGGAAAATCTGTATCGGCACCTCTGGCACAATACGTAGCATAATTGAGTTAGTGCCACAAATTAGCAACAAAACCAAAGAAAACTGTGTGACCCTGGGCGATCTTAATAAATTGATCACGTTGTGCTGCGATGCAGGCTCTTTGGACAAATTGAAATTGCCCGCCCTGAGTGACGATCGTAAACCGGTCTTTGCGGCAGGTTTGGCAGTATTGACCGCCATCTTCAAAAGCTTGCAAATAGAGGAAATGGAATTTTCTCCTGCGGCGTTGCGCGAAGGGGTGTTATATGAAATGGAAGCACAACTCACCCACCAGGATATTCGTCAGCGCAGCACAGAAAGTCTGGCCACCCGTTACGATGTGGATATCGACCATGCCAGGCGAGTCCACGCCACCACTATGACGATTTACCAGTGTATTAAACAAGACTGGGATATTGCTAACAAAGAGTGCAAAGATATGCTTGGTTGGGCGGCTTTGTTACATGAGGTTGGTCTGCAAATCAATACATTAGGCGTGCAGCGTCATTCGGGTTATATATTGCAACACATTGACTTGCCGGGTTTTAATCAGGAGCAACAGAATCTGATGGCGACCCTGGTGCGTTTTCATCGTAAAAAAATCCGCCCCCACGATATAACTGAATTCGCCTTGCACTCAAACGACCAGGTCTACAAACTTATCGCCGTCCTGCGTTTAGCCGTGTTGCTTAACATCAAACGACAGGATGATATATTGCCATCGATGGACATTAACGCACAGCACAATAGCCTGCATTTATCCTTCCCTGCACATTGGTTAGCAACAAAACCCATCTTTAGCGCTGATCTGGAACGTGAAGCCAACTATATCAGAGCGTTAGATCTTAACCTGGTCTATCAATAAATATATTACCTGTGATCCAAAGAAGCCTTAAACGATTGATAGACATTCCGAAACAGGCTGCAGTATGAGACAGTTTTGATGTTATTTACCCCAACAAGTTAGGATAAGTGCAGCTTTTATGCTGTCATTTTCTTAACTTCTATTACCAGGAACCACTATGACTGAATTACACCAACAAATTGCCTACGTTCTTGAGCTGGACAAACTTAAAGCTGTACAACGCAAAACTCGGGTGATGGCCGATGGTAACCGTCAGGAAAATAGCGCCGAACATAGCTGGCATATTTCTCTGTTAGCCCAGGTTATGCAGCAATATGCCGCCGAGCCCGTCGACATTCAGCGGGTAACCAGCATGTTACTGATCCACGATATTGTCGAAATCGATGCCGGTGACTTGTTTGCCTTTGCCTGCCAAGAGGATTTAGCGGCGCAGGAAATAAAAGAACATGATGCTGCGCTGCGTATATTTGGTCTGTTGCCTGTTGAACAAGGTGCGGCCACCAGGGCCCTGTGGCTGGAATTTGAACAAGCCCAAAGCGCAGATGCACGCTTTGCCAAAGCAATGGATAGAGTATTACCTGTATTGCAAAATATGGATAACAATGGAGGAAGTTGGGCGTTATATGGGGTGCAAAAACAACAAGTTCTGTTACGCAACAGCTATTTGCAAGTCCTGGCACCAAAATTATGGGATTATGTCTGCCAACAGGTAGAACTAGCCGTACAAAAAGGCTGGTTAATTCAGTAACCTGGCAGGTGAGGCATACCCTAAGCTGGTTATCTACCCAGGTATTGATCGATCAAAAGGGTAAGTTTGTGCTGTAAATGGTCTTCAAATTGTTTAAGCTCCTTGCCAAATACCATTAAGTATTTTTCAGCCTTGTTATAGTCTAGTCTTTTATTATTCGTTTTATATTCAGTTTCAGCCATGAATTTATCAAAGCGCGGCACGATCACCCAACGCACAACATCACTGTCCAGATTGGCTACCTCTTTTTTGGCAAATTTACAAAAAGCGTCGATATGACTTATCCCATCAGGGCCCAGGCAACCGGGTTCAACACGAAAGGTAACGGTCAGCTTTTTATATAGAGGAAGTGGCAGGGATATCAGCATATTGAAAAAACAATCAATGGAAATCAGAACTTAGAATAATTTATCCCATGGCTAAACGCTAGAGTTAAAAACAAAAAACCGGACGATGGCCCGGTTTTATTTACGGCTATTAAGGACTATTTTTCAACGTTTAGACGCCTGATAAATAGCTTCTATGGCGCTATCGAGGCTGGCGTTGAATTGCTCATCACTTTGCTGGGCACTGATCCCTTCAGTCAGGGCGCGCGAGAAACTGGCTATGATGCCATTATTCTCACTCAGACGACGATTGGCTTCTTCACGGCTGTAACCACCGGACAGGGCAACAACTTTCAAAACCTGGGGATGGGCTACGAGTTCTTGATAGAAGTTTGCGGTTTCCGGCAGAGTCAGCTTTAGCATGACCTGTTGTTCACTGGGCAGTTTATCCAACTGATCCAAAATAGACGCTTTAAGCAATACCTCTGCCTGGGCCTTTTCTGGGCTGTTGATATCCACTTCCGGTTCAATAATAGGCATCAGCCCTGCAGCCAATATCTGCTTGCCTACGGTGAACTGCTGAGCAACCAGCTCGTTAATACCTTGGGCATTAGCCAGCTTGACCACAGAACGCATTTTAGTGCCAAATACATCCTGGGCATTGGCTTTGGCGAGCAAGTTATCGAGTTCAGCGATGGGTTTCATCAATTGCACCCCATTAGCCTCATCAACCAGGCCTTTGTCTACCTTGAGAAAAGGCACAACATTTTTTTCTTGCCACAAATAATGAGCAGTTGTTTTACCCGAAACTTCTCTATCCAGGGTGTTTTCAAACAAAATAGCGCCCAGTACACGCTCACCATTAAACGCCTTACTGGTCACAATACGTTGACGCATAAGGTGCACCTGAGTAAACATCTGTTCATCATTGCTGTACTTTGACTCGTCAACACCATATAGCAGAAGGGCCTTAGGCGTGCTGCCGCCACTTTGATCAAGGGCTGCAATAAATCCTGGCTGCGTTTTTATTTTTTCCAACATTTCTAACTGAACTTGTGATGCCATGTGCAACACTCCTTAATTGTGTTGTAAGCCGATGGGCATAAAGGCTTGTAGGGTTACAAAGGGTTTGAAAGCTTAAGCTTTTCTTATTAACAATTTTTCAACACTTATTACTCGGTTGACCTTGCTTCTAACATCGCAACCGCGGGTAATTCTTTACCTTCTAAAAATTCCAGGAAGGCCCCACCACCAGTGGAAATGTAAGATATCTTATCTGCAATACCATATTTGTCCACTGCTGCCAGCGTATCACCGCCACCAGCAATGGAGAACGCATCACTTTGGGCGATGGCCAGGGCTAAGGTTTTTGTGCCCTCAGCGAACTGATCGAATTCAAATACCCCGACCGGGCCATTCCATACTATGGTGCCAGCTAATTTGATCTGCTCGGCCAGCTTGGCGGCGGTGACGGGACCAATATCAAAAATCATCTCCCCATCCGTGACCTGTTCAACAGATTTTAACGAGGCGGTAGCATGTTCGGCAAACTCAGTGGCCGTTACCACATCAGTGGGCACAGGAATATCGCCACCGTTGGCTTTAGCTGCTGCAAGTAAACGTTTGGCTTCGGGGATCAAGTCAGCTTCGTATAAAGACTTGCCCACATTATGGCCCATGGCGGCAATAAAAGTATTCGCTATTCCGCCCCCCACTATAAGTTGATCCACTTTAGTGGACAGTGACTTAAGTACGGTTAATTTAGTGGATACTTTTGAACCACCGACTATCGCCAATAAGGGCCGCGCTGGATTGTCCAGCGCTTTACCTAAGGCGGTCAGTTCACCTGCGAGTAAAGGGCCTGCGCACGCTAATGGTGCAAACTTCCCTACTCCGTGAGTAGACGCCTGAGCACGGTGGGCTGTGCCAAAAGCGTCCATCACGTAAACATCACACAGATCGGCATATTGCTTGGCCAGCGTTGTATCGTCGCTTTTTTCCCCTGGATTGAAACGCACATTTTCCAGAATAACCAGTTCACCGGCAGCCACATTCACCCCTTGCAAATAGTTGCGCTCCAAGCGCACATTGCAATCCAGGACATCAGCTAAATAATCTACCACCGGTTGTAACGAAAACTCTGCTTCGAATTGGCCCTCAGTTGGACGTCCTAAGTGGGACATCACCATAACGTTAGCGCCAGCCTTAAGGGCTTGTTTAATTGTGGGCAAGGATGCCTTGATGCGTGCATCAGAAGTCACTTTGCCGTCTTTAATAGGCACATTTAAATCCTGGCGGATCAGCACACGTTTACCGGCCAAATCCAAATCCGTCATTTTTACTATAGACATAATATCCCTTGTGAAATTGTATTAGTGTTGTTTGTCATGGCGCCACATGGCCACAGCAGTGTCGAGCATGCGATTGGCAAAGCCCCACTCGTTGTCGCACCACACCAGGGTTTTAACCAACTGCTTATGGCTGACTCTGGTCTGTGTACCATCGACAATGCAAGAATGGGGATCGTGATTAAAATCAACTGAAACCAAAGGCTCTTCAGTGTAATCTAAAATACCGTTTAAACGACCCTCTCTGGCTTGTTTAAGGACCTGGTTAACATCATCAATACTGACTTTGGCATCCACTGTCACGCTTAAATCCATAGCGGTGACGTTAATAGTCGGCACCCGCACCGCAATCGCCTCAAACTTGCCGGCAAGTTTAGGCAAAATCCGTTCAATGCCCAAGGCCAACTTGGTATCAACCGGAATAATCGATTGACTGGCGGCCCTGCTGCGGCGTAAATCCGGGTGGTAAGCATCAATGACTTGTTGATCATGCATAGAAGAATGGATAGTGGTGATCGTACCGCTTAATACATTAAAGGCATTATCGAGAACCTGGATAACCGGAACAATACAATTGGTGGTACAGGAGCCGTTAGACACGATAAGATCGCTGGCTTTTAACTCGCGATCATTGATGCCAAAAATCACTGTAGCATCCATGTCCGGTCCACAAGGCTGGGAAAACAGAACTTTTTTAGCCCCCTGAGCCAGGTGTTTTTCGCCATCCTGGCGTGTATTGTTTACCCCTGAGCATTCCAGCACTAAATCAATGCCCAGTTCAGCCCAGGGTAACCGGGCGATATCAGATTCTTGCACCAGGGTAATGTTATCCCCAGCCACAACCAATTTATCACCAGCCAATTCTACCGGAAATGAAAAACGCCCATGGGCGGTATCATATTTGAGTAAATGGGCCACCCCTTCAGGTTTAGCCAATTCATTGATGGCGATTATTTGCAGGTGCTTATTCTGGCCGGTTTCATATAGCGCACGTAATACGCTGCGGCCGACTCGACCAAATCCGTTTATTGCTACTCGTATCATCTGGCTCTTATTGATTGTTTTTCGCCGCTGTATAATAACTAAGACGCTTAAAACGCCTTAGAATATATCCCCGTCTCCCTTGAAGCTGCAACGTTGTTGGCTACTCTCCCCCCAATTACTTACTCAATCTAAGCTCATGGGGGAATTATTTTGCCGTTAGGCTGCCACTCCAATGGCTTTGCGTATAGATTTACTGGATTAACAAAAAGCCATTTTATTGGGAATTCAACAATCCCTGGACAGCACGGGTAACACCCTCAGCGGTGATACCAAAATGTTCCAGCAATACGTTTCCAGGTGCTGATTCGCCAAAGGTCGTCATGCCCACTACATCACCGTCCAGACCGACGTACTTGCGCCAATAATCCACATGGGAGGCTTCAACCGCTACCCGCTTGGTGACAGTTTTGGGTAACACAGACTCGCGATATGCTGAGTCTTGCTGATCAAATACCGATGTACTTGGCATAGATACCACTCGTACAACCGTTCCCTGGGCCGTTAGGTTTTGGGCTGCAGCCATAGCCGCCCCTACTTCTGAACCGGTCGCCAGTATAATCACCTCTGGGGTGGTTGCACTATCGAGCAAAATGTACCCTCCCCTGGCCACGTTTGCCAGTTGTTCTGGGTTACGTTTTTGCGCAGGTAAACCTTGACGGCTAAAAACCAGGGCACTGGGACCATCTTTACGTTCCAGGGCTGCCTTCCAGGCAACAGCCGTTTCTGCACCATCACAAGGACGCCATGTCGCCAGGTTAGGGGTCATACGCAAGTTTGCCAATTGTTCTATAGGTTGGTGGGTTGGGCCGTCTTCGCCCTGACCGATAGAGTCATGGGTATAGACAAATATATTGGGGATACCCATTAATGAGGCCATGCGCACAGCATTACGGGCATATTCCATAAACATTAAAAAGGTGGCACCAAAGGGACGAAAGCCGCCGTGCAGACCGATACCGTTCATAATACCGCTCATACCAAATTCGCGCACACCGTAATATAAGTAGTTACCGCTAGCATCCTGCGCAGTGATCCCTTTTGAACCTGACCATAAGGTTAAGTTTGAACCGGCTAAATCTGCAGACCCTCCTAACACTTCAGGTAATAAAGTAGCAAAGGCTTCAATACAATTTTGCGAAGCCTTACGACTGGCAATATCTTCTGCTTTTTCTTGAGCCTGTTCCACAAACGCCTGGGCCTTAGCAGCAAAATCAGCAGGTAAATCACCCTCTACCCGACGTGTTAGCTCAGCAGCAAGTTCAGGGTGGGCATCGGCATAAGATGCCAGAGTATCATTCCAGACTTGCTCTTTTTGCGCACCCGCTGTGGTGGCATCCCAGCCGGCATAAATATCCGCTGGAATATCAAAGGCAGCATGGGGCCAATTCAGAAACTTGCGGGTCGCAATAATTTCATCGTCCCCAAGCGGTGAGCCATGAGAGTCATGACTGCCGGATTTATTGGGTGAGCCAAAACCAATCACGGTTTTACAGCATATCAGCGTAGGTTTGTCAGTTTGAGATCTGGCTGTTTCGATAGCACTTTTTATGGCCTGTGGATCATGCCCATCAACATTGGCAATAACATGCCAGCCATAGGCTTCAAAACGAGCCGGTGTATTGTCCGTAAACCAGCCTTCAACTTTGCCATCGATGGAAATACCATTGTCATCCCAAAACGCAATTAACTTGCCTAACCCTAAGGTACCGGCCAACGATGACACTTCATGGGATATCCCTTCCATCAAACAACCGTCACCGAGGAAGCAGTAAGTAAAGTGATCCACTACATCAAAATCTGGCTGGTTAAACTGGGCCGCCAACGTTTTTTCAGCGATCGCCATACCCACGGCATTACTTAGGCCCTGGCCAAGGGGGCCTGTGGTTGTTTCAACACCTGGGGCATAACCATATTCGGGATGACCAGGGGTTTTAGAATGCAATTGACGAAAGTTCTTCAACTCTTCGATGGGCAGAGCATAACCGGTTAAATGCAATAAAGAATAAACCAACATGGAGCCATGGCCGTTTGACATAACAAAACGATCGCGGTTAGCCCAGTTTGGATTAGCAGGATTGTGTTGCATGAAGTCATTCCACAATACTTGGGCAATATCCGCCATGCCCATGGGGGCACCCGGGTGGCCTGATTTAGCCTGTTGTACTGCATCCATACTGAGGGCACGAATAGCGTTAGCGAGTTCTTGACGTGAAGGCATTTTGTCTCCTGAGATTATAATTAACTGGCGAGCGAAGCTGCTTTAACCCTTTTGCTTGAAACAGTCGGCCAGCAGGATGTAATTGATCCATGTTCAAATGAAAATTCTGAACATGAGTGTAGATCACTATGCAGCCTGGCTGTATTTTCAATGCGTTGGGTACGTTTTTAGATAGCTTGGCAAATTGGCTTTCTATTCTGTCTTAGGCCGGGGATAACTGCAACGACAAATAATTAACGAAAATCCTTATAACAGTGTCTTTTTTAACTGGAAGGTTAAATTTACACTTGGCCGTTTGGACGTCTAGATGTAAAGACTGGTATTTTTGATCTTAATCAGTAGAATATCATTATAGTTATCCAGTAATTACTTCTATTCACATAAGGAAAGTCAATGGCAAAGCATCTTTTTACCTCTGAGTCTGTTTCTGAAGGGCATCCAGATAAAATCGCCGACCAAATTTCCGATGCCGTTCTCGATGCAATTTTAACTCAGGATCCTAAAGCCCGAGTCGCTTGCGAAACCTATGTCAAAACCGGAATGGTTCTGGTAGGCGGTGAAGTCACCACCAATGCCTGGGTAGATATAGAAGAACTTACCCGTAAAACGGTACGGGAAATTGGTTATACCCACTCAGATATGGGTTTTGATGCCGATTCTTGCGCGGTACTCAATGCCATAGGGAAGCAATCCCCTGATATCAATCAAGGGGTAGATCGCAGCCGTCCAGAAGATCAAGGTGCGGGCGATCAAGGGTTAATGTTTGGCTACGCCAGCGATGAAACCGTCGAGCTTATGCCTGCGCCTATTATCTACGCCCATAGGCTGGTTAAACGCCAGGCTGAAATACGGAAAAGTGGCCAACTTGGCTGGTTACGTCCCGATGCCAAATCTCAGGTAACCTTTGTTTACCAGGATAATGAACCGGTTGGCATAGATGCAGTGGTATTGTCTACCCAGCATTGTGATTCAATCAGCACCGCAGATTTACGGGAAGCTGTGATGGAAGAAATCATCAAACCCGTTCTGCCTGCTAAATGGTTAACCAAGGATACCAAATACTTTATCAACCCCACCGGACGCTTTGTGGTTGGCGGGCCTATGGGCGATTGCGGCCTAACCGGGCGCAAAATCATCGTTGATACTTATGGCGGAATGGCCAGACACGGCGGTGGTGCGTTTTCAGGTAAAGATCCTTCCAAGGTCGACCGTTCTGCTGCCTATGCAGGTCGTTACGTAGCAAAAAACATAGTGGCGGCAAAACTGGCTAAACGTTGCGAGATTCAAATTTCTTACGCCATAGGGGTTGCAGAACCTACGTCTATCAATATAGATACCTTTGGAACCGGTTTAGTGTCAGATGAAACACTAACAGCGCTAGTACGTGAGCACTTCGAATTGCGTCCTTTTGGCCTGTTAAAGATGCTGGATTTAGAACGTCCAATTTATCAAGCCACCGCAGCTTACGGTCATTTTGGCCGTGATGAGTTCCCCTGGGAAAAAACCGACAAAGCAGAGGCTCTGCGCTCAGCTGCGCTCTAGTTATTAACTGGGTTGGCACATACCCAAGCCATTTTAGTGGCAGCGAGACGGCAAATAAACTCAATCCAATCACTTAGCTATACTAAGTGATTGGGTCGCTGCACTTGTCATGATCACGGGGATATACCTAAGCAACTTTAAAATGCAGTGATGAACGGAAGTTCACATCGCCAAATACAAGTATTTGCATTGAGGCTTAGCTTTCCAATATCAAATACCTCCCCTAGTGTTTATGGGGAGGGCCGTCCGAAGGGAGCTTAAGCACAAAACCTGTGCTGTGTTACGCCACTTGAAAAAGGAATACCATTTCCTGTGTATTGTGCCTTGCTCTGACTTCCTGTCCAAATTCTGGATTTTCGTTTTGAAGTCACTTGGTTATATGGATCTTCCAGGCTTGAGGCTTGAGTGTTCATTGACAAAGCAACACCTTTGGCCAGGTCAACAATCTTGTGTAATACATTGATACAGTCTCTTTTTTGTATATACGAATACTTCGACGGCCACAAAAAAGAGCTCCAGACCCCATAACAATTACCTGGCTTATAATATCAATCCGTATTAATACCCACTCAGAATACGTTAAGCGATTTGAACACTGCCTGTTATGCATCAATAGCCGTCCCCTTTTACAGAGCCGCTCATTTATCTTCAGGATGTGGCCCATGAAGTAATAAATTCAGATCAGAGATACTATTGGGCTGATTGATAAGCTAGGTATTTTCTATATCTTGCTAAGGAATATTTATATTGATAGCATAAATGTTAATTATATGTAAATATAATTAACGTTATCATTACATAGTTAAGGTGTAGTAATTGAAAACGCATAAGCAGCGAAGAAAATTTATTTTCCTTACTTTCTTTTTTTTCTTATTCAGCCCGTTTTCACTCTCGGCCCAAGCCAGTGAATCATCTGCATCCGCGCTTAAACCAAGAATTATTGTCATCCCACTAGGGGGAACGTCAACGACAATGGCCCCTACCATTAACGACACCAAAATCGGCTGTGCTTCTTGGATTATTTCCTATATGCCGTATGGCACTAATGCCTCGCAAATTATCTACGCAACCCGATTTCCCAATGGGTGGTTTAACACCTCTGCCAGTAGTGGCAATGTGGTCGTGACCGCAATAGATGATCAGGGGAATAGTTATGATTTAGGGGTCATAGCCAACCTGGGCGTCGGCATTACCAAATTAGCTCCAAAAATCGAAGAGGCGTTGATAAGTAAAGGTTTCACCGCAAATAAGTTCTCCTTTACTATGACAGTAGACAATCCTGAAAACGTTATGTTTTATGCATCCTACAATGTGGGGGGGTCTGACAGAGGCTTTGTGGAAATATTATGTCGATAACGATACACAGAGCCGTAAGGTAAGAATCGCTGTCACAGTTTTGCCACACGAGCTCATACTCTGATTAAAGCAAAGGCTGAGCAAACTAAGATTGCAGAATAAGGCGAGGTTTCTGTGCCATAAAAACGTAGCTCAACATAAGTTTGCTGCCACTGCGCTTTCGTATTAAAGAAAAACACACTTATTGGGAATAGTATTCATGCGAAAAATACTGAAAAGCATTTTGCTGCTGACAGCCATAGCGCCTTCATCTGGCTTGGTCAACGCCGGAACAGTGGCCGTCATCAAACAAATACATTCTGCGCAAGGCATCGGCGCAGGAACAACCCCCCAGGCTTCGAACTCAATTAGTTACACGTTAGGGGCCGCTTACACACCTGGTGATAAGATAACGTTCACATTTAGCGATGAACTTTCTACTATTCCTTCCCAGATTGTTGTACCAGCGATTGATGACGCATCGCCCTCCTACGCCATTGCAGGCCTTGAGCTGGGCCTATTGAATTTGTCAAGTAATCAGGTGACATATCGAGTAACAGGGGTGATCCAACCAACAATGCCTGGCGGTGGATCTTATACTTCTCAAACGACCTTGGGAGCGCTCGTTATACTGGGTCCAATCGATTATAACGTAGCCCTTTTGCTCAATTCAGCTTTAACGTTAACGGTATCTTCCAGTACAACTGTTGGTGAAGTCTTCGATTCTGGCGGTATTCCAAATGCGACTGTAGCACAAGCCATGAGTCAATTCGGTTCAGCAACGCTATCCAAAACGTTTAATAACATAATTGACGTTGAAAAAAACAGACAAGAATTTACCACAGGTGTGAGTGATAGCCTAAGTTGGTCGGCGAATTCCCCTGATACCAGCGGCTGGCTGAATCTGGCCAGTGTGACTCGCACAGCGCTAACACTCTATGGTGAAGCAGGTAAAATGACAGGGCTTGACAGCAACAACTTTACGAGTCCTGGTGCTTCCCTAACTTTGGAACCTGCGGCCGCCAAATTGACTGCTTCAGTGCCTGGAGAGGCGAAAACTGTATCAGTACAATTTAATGCCCCCGGTGATGTAGTACTTGAAAGCCAAGGTTTTACTTTTGAGGCAGAATATAATTATACCAAGGCTGATGGACAAAATGGAATCCATCAATTGTCTTCATTACCTGCTGGGGCGTGGACACTAAATGGGGGGATTGCCATCATCCCCTATATGCCTTATGGCGCTAATGCCAGCCAAATCATGTATGTAACCAATCTCGGTGCGACTGCAGGGGATATAAACGTTAAGGCCTCAGATGACAAAGGCACAACATTTGACTTAGGAAATGTTGGCGTGGCATACCCTAACACGGTTACAAAAATATCCCAGCTTATTGGTGCAAAATTGCAAGAAATAGGATTTATTGACGGTAAACTGGCAATTTATATCAATGTTACGATCCCTGCGGATGATTTAATCGTGTACGCTTCATATAATATTGGGGGGTCTGATAGAGGCTTTGTGCAGGTGGCCCATATTCGCTAGGCTCAGAGCATCGTTTAGCGGATATGGGCAGCCAACTTTATTGCGTCATGTTTACGCCATCAAGAGTCAGATTGGCACCATAAAAACGGACTCTATAGCATGTTACTGTTGATAGACGGCAATCAATATTTGCTGTTTTATCTTAGCCCTTGTTTCTTTAAACCAGACAGATAGTGAGCTCAATACATAGACACAACACCAATGTTTTTCTTTCTGTCCCATAGTTAAAACGGCCCGTGGCACCCATTATATCAATGATGCTATGACTGGTGACAGACAATAAGACAAGAAAAGTCAGGGGAACATGGAAAAAAACGTGCTGATAGTCTCTTAAACTGCGAAGAGAGAAGCAGGGTTTACCACTTTGGATGTCATCAATCATCCGCTACTCAAGACTGGATAAGCGGGGTAAAAACTCTTAAAGAGGAGGTGAAAAATATGTTGAGAGAGGCGCACATATTATTGAGCAGACACAGCAAAATAGGCAAGAATTTATAAATAATAATTCAACCGACAAGAGATAACTTAATATGAACATAATACAATGTATATTAACGATTGTTTTAATCATAGTTTCATCGTCTGTATTTTCTAATACTTCTGAGAATACGGCATCGGAATTGATAACAAGGACAGTATTTCGTGATACTGGTATACATGCAGTGTATCTGCAGAACAGTCTTGGGGACATTCAGGGGTGCGAATTATCAGACCGGTTTGTGTTTGACGTAAATGGATCTGGTGGTCAGTCTATGTTGGCTGCTGTTATGACGGCCAGTTTAAGTGGAGTACCCATTAGGGCGAAAATTGAAGGCTGTATTGATACAGGTGGCGTGATACTCATCACCGCACCGAAAGCTATCGCTATAATCATGAATTATCCAACTTCTTAGGTTTGATCCCAAGAGCAAAATAACGAACGCTTTTTGCACAATTGAACATTATTTTACCCATAATCACGGTGGTAATATTACACTTCCTTTTGCGGAGTTGTAGTATGTACATTGATGTTTTTGCACCTCATTTTTCTAGTATCGACAAACCTCACTAAACAGCAAAAATCAACTATTTATTATTCGATGTACTACTTTTAAGGTGTGTAGTGTCTTCGTCGGCGGCCAAGGCTCGGAGGCCATTGAAGATTGTGGTACTGCTATAATAACTTGAAATGTATCGCTCATTTGAGAACGAAGTTCCTCCCTTGGTCCTTTGCCCTGTGTGGTAAAAATCACTCTTGGTTACAGGATTTACATGACCTCCATCGCTTGATGGCCTGTTATGATCTTAAAAAACAAGGTGATTAAATCTGGTCCCCAAAAAAATTGTGCTTGGTGGGGCTAAGTGGATAGCCCTTTTTTATTACCAATTTTATATACTCCTTAGGGTTAACTCGGTGTTGCTTTTAATTTATGCTGAAAATCATGCTAGTGCTTAACCAAATCCTAGGAACGGGTTACTATTGGCATATACCCACATAAACTCATACGGGAAGACATTATGTCGTTCAAATTTACCAAAATGGTTAGCTTAATCGGTGTGTCAGTGCTGATATTGGCAAGTTGTGCAAAATCGCCTTTGGGGCGTAACCAATTTAAACTCTATTCGTCAGATCAACTGGCTAACATAGGCGCGCAAACCTTTGATGGTATGAAAACAGAGCAAAAAGTATCTACCTTGCCCGTCACTAACCACTATGTCTCTTGCATAGCCGATGCCATTACCAAACATGTGCCTAAGTCGGTATTCGCCGGCACATGGGAACTGGTCGTCTTTGATGATCCCCAGGTTAACGCCTTCGCCCTGCCGGGTGGAAAAATAGGCGTCTATAGCGGTTTGTTGGACGTTGCCAAAAATCAGGATCAATTAGCCGCGGTAATAGGCCATGAAGTGGGCCATGTGATTGCAGAACATGGCAACGAGCGTATGTCCAGTAGCACCTTGATTGGGGTGGGTATGGAGGTCACTAACCAATTGTTGGAAACCAATCAAATTGCCAACAACAATCTGATTATGGCGGCAATAGGTTTAGGGGTGCAGGTCGGCGTGCAACTGCCTTTTAGTCGTACCCATGAAACCGAAGCGGATTTGATTGGTTTACAGTTAATGGCAAAATCAGGTTTTGACCCTAAACAAGCGGTCGACCTATGGCAGAATATGGCCAAAGCCAGTGGAGACAATCGCCAACCGGAACTCTTATCGACTCACCCTTTACCCACAACGCGCATTGACACCCTAAAGAAAAACATGCCTGGCGCTGTGAGTCTTTATAACGTTGCCAGCACCAAGCCTAATTGCCGCCGATAATTAAAGCGATACCCGTCACCATTTAATCTGCAGCGTTGTTGGCAACTTTCACTCACCTCTATCGCTAACCGCGTTGCACTTAGTAAGTCTAACCGCATGGGGCTGAGCGCCTTTAGCGCCTAGCGGCAACTTCAATGATTTTAGGTATATATCTGCATCAAGGCGATAAACGCCCGCAAATATACAGAGAAAGTTACACCTACTAAATTTGTTCTCCTAAGTGGGAGACTGCGTAGCAAGAAATTTGCAATCTATTAAAAAATTTTCATAAACGCATTTAGAGGAATAAAAAAAGCCAGGCAGAGAGTGACTGTCTGGCTTTTTTGTGTGCCGGGAGAAGCAACCCTGGCGCTCTTTGCGTTATTTACGCTTTGCCTTGCGTTTCCTCTTTATGCACGTGCACATCCATTTGCGGGAAGGGGATTGAAATACCTTCTTCATCGAAGCGCAATTTCACCGCTTCGTTGAAGGCAAATTTAACCGCCCAATAATCCGCTGTTTTCACCCAGGGTCTCACTACAAAATTGACACTACTGTCTGCAAGCTCCAATACCGCAACCAGGGGTTTGGGATCAGCGAGAATACGATCATCTGCAGCAATCAGCTCACTTAAAACGTCTTTGGCATGTTTTAGATCAGCATCGTAACCAATGCCTACTACCATATCGATACGACGTGTTTCTTTAGCTGAATAGTTAGTAATGTTGCCACTATAGATACGACCGTTAGGCACAATCACTTCTTTATTATCGCCTGTAGTCATCACGGTAGTGAAAATACTGATACTTTTAATAACCCCCATAGCGTCACCAGCTTCGACAAAATCACCCGCTTTAAAAGGACGAAAAACAAGTAACATCACCCCTGCGGCGAAGTTTTGTAACGAGCCTTGCAGTGACAAGCCAATGGCCAAACCTGCCGCACCTAAAATAGCCACTAGTGATGTTGTATCTACGCCTAGTTTGTCTAACGAGGCGACGATAACAAACAACATCAACACCGCATTTAGAATAGCTTTGATAAAATCGATGAGCATGTCATCGTATTTTGAACGAGCCATCACCTTGCCGAAGACATTGAGCAGTACACTGACAACGATCTTACCGACTATATAAATCAGTACCGCCATCACAATGTTGATCCCCCAGGGGATAACATAGATGTCTATCATCCCGGACAATTTTTCTGAATCAAATTCAAACATGTACTTCTCCATAAAAATATTAATTTTTTTAGTGTCTGGCCTTCAGCCCTATACAAGATAGCAAAAAAAAGCTGACATCACTGTAACAGCCGCACAGATATATCTTAAAGGCATCCTTTAGGCGCTACACTTTAGTTGAGTTTTTTAGCGACCGCCATATGCGCGGCAAGAGCGTGAATACCTAATTATCACTCAACTAACTCACACCTCGCTAAAAATATAGCCTCAAAGTGATCAGTATCCATTTCAGCCATGGGCTGTTTACGTCTAACACTGGCTTTTCTGCTCGTATCAACTTTTATCAGATTAACCCCAATATGCCTTAGCCGGGCGATATTCTCTGCGCCATCACCACGGTATATTTGACCGTTATCTTCACGCATCGCTGTATCCAGAACCCAGTGCAACTTACTTTTGATACTACAGTGACCTCGTGCTGCTTTACCAAATTGCTCTGGCGTCAGCAGGGCAGAGCTAATGTAATACCGATACGCTAATGACTCTTTTTGACCATTATGCTGGTAATTTATCGCCATACCAATGATCATTAAGCCTGCCCAATCAGGGAATGCCTTGGCGATATCGCCTCCATCCAGCACATGATATTCACGGGCTTCAATACCGCCATGTCCTTTTTCCATAGGCAGGGTAGAGGTTTTACTCGCACAGGCGAATGCGTGTTTGATGCTATCGTACAACCGCTGCTGATTGCCCTTGACACAATCAGGTAGTCCGCCCCTTTATCTATCATGGTCTTGGTTGTTTTATGTTGCCAGCAGATTAAGTCAATCGGCAATGGCTGTGATTTCATTCGACTTGGCGTCTGTCTTCGTCTGCACTATAACCACGACATTAGCCGTGGCAAAGGCACTGACCATGTGAATGGCAGATAAGCGGTCGTGTCGATTATATGAGCTGCGTATGCGCTTGCCATCCACCGCGACCACTTCCCCTTCACTGAGCTTCACCACCTCTTGAATCCAGCGAATAAAGGTCGATTGCAATGCACTGGAATCTATCCTTGAAATAAGACGGGCTATCGTATCGTGAACGGGCAATCCTCCTTTAAATAATCCCAAACCCTTTAGCCAGGTCTGGCTTTACCGAAGTCTTCAATATCCTCCCAGCGCTGCAACCGATGATGATGGCGCAAATAGATAAGAACAATACATCGTAAAGCCGATAGCTTATTTTCGCGCTTTGGCGAGGGTCTTTTACATCAGCGAAGTGTTGGGAGAACACGTCAATTGTCATGGTCTGGCCGCGCCCGACACCCAATCTAGAAAGCCCATTTCCTTAAAAACAGTGTTGTGGGTAAATTATGCGAATCGGGTGGAATAGCAAATTTAGGGCGAAAAGAGTATTTGTCAAAAATATACCTGAGTATAATCTCGACCTATAGTTAGGAATATTATATTAGAATAAGTATGTATTATAGATAGTTATGAAGTCGTTATGCAACGGCGAGATCATGAGTATTTATTTTTTACACGTTCGGTTTAATCACTAACAGACATAATCGATAGCTACTTGTAAAAGTTTAACCTGTTTAATAACCCGTTTTAGCTCAAAAAGTGTTCGTGATCCTGCCGTGCCTTCATACACTTGTAATCTAGACCAATTAAGTTACGTTTGCTGTAAATTTCTGGCCATTTATTTCTACTGGGCAAACGTTTACACATTGATTTTAAAATACTGATTTTTAAACATTGATTTTAAATATAGAGATACTATCTTTTGTTGTATATTTAGTAGAGTGCAGTAGCTTCTAAATAAATCTGTTTTTAAAGGAATAATTTTTAAAGGAATAAAGAATGTTACTTGTTATATTGTTAGCTATAGTCGTTGCCGCACTTTTCATTTATTCATTAACCAAAGATACGGGTAAAAACACCCGTTATGCGCGAAAAGGAGCTAACGTCGAAGCTCAAGAGTCAACAGTGGAACCCACAAGCATGGTGGAATTAAGCTCAGAGAATTCCCGATAGGCCTGAACCGGCTAAACAGATTTCGGCCAATCTGGCACCAGCATATAATCTTTATCTGTGGATTACATCAATGGCTGCAAAGCACAATATTTGGCAAAGGATGGTGAATTTCCCTTTCCCCCCGCCCCTGTGCATTGATAACATAGAAAAAATTTATAAACAGTAAAATCCATGCGTATTTGTCGAATTTATCATCCCCAAATCATACCTGTTGACCAGGTGCTTGAACTCACCCCCGATGCCTGTCATCACGTGGCCAACGTATTGCGTGCTAAAGCAGGCCAGCCAGTCGTGTTATTCAATGGTGATGGTAACGAGTACAGCGGGGAACTGATCGATATTACAAAACGTAAAGTATTGGTACAAATCGATGCCAAATTGTCCATGACTGTGGAGTCGCCCCTGAATATTCATCTGGCCCAGGGCATTTCCCGCGGCGATCGTATGGATATGGTGCTGCAAAAATCTGTAGAGCTGGGGGTCAGCCAAATCACGCCTTTAATCACCGAGCGATGCGGGGTAAAGCTTGACCACCAACGTTGGCAAAAGAAACACCTGCAATGGCAGAAAATTATTCTTGGGGCCTGTGAGCAAAGTGGCAGGAATATTGTCCCGCAGCTTAATATGCCCACAGATTTTAAACAATGGATCAATCAGTCCACTAATGAATTACGCCTCACTTTACATCCCCGGGCAGAGAAAAGCTTTCGCCATATTACAATGGATAAGGCTGGTGCAAGATTACTGATAGGCCCGGAAGGCGGGTTTTCTGAGCAAGAGCTTTACCAAACTGAACAGGCGGGTTTTCAAGCTGTACAGCTCGGACCCCGGGTACTGCGTACCGAAACAGCAGCGATTGCAGCCATTACGGCCCTGCAAGCCATTTATGGAGATTTGTAAGCTAGCTAGAAACATTACTTGCTGGAAACCTCTGCTATTTTGGCCACGAAAGACCTTCCACAAAGCTATTGAGGGTGATACGGCAAAAGAACTTAGCCTATGGCTTAGAGATACTATACCCAAGTCACCTCAAAATGCAGAGATCAGCGGGAGCTTAGGCAGAAAACCAGTACTGCGTTACAACACTTGAAAAGGGAAGGCCATTTCCTGCGTGTTGTGCCTTGCCCTGACTTCCTGCCTAAGCTCTGAACCAGCATGTTGAAGTCACTTGGGTATAAGTGCAAGGCAGTCGACGATTGCAGCCAAAAAAAGAGCCTGCTCCCCGGATATTATCTGGCAGGTAAGGCTCGTAACCACACAATTTGAATACCCTATTTCCTGGGTTCAAAAAAAATCATTGTCATTTTTTATCCCCTCTATCCCCACAAGATAACTCTGAACGGGATGATGTAATGGCTTAGTGTTGCTGTAAAAAGGTCAATGTCGCTGCCAGCATTTTGCTGTGCACTGGATTGGCTTTTGGCACCGAGCAAGGTAATACTTCCACCACCTGGCTTTCGTCAAAGTGCATATCCGCTATCTGCTGTTCATTCACCACCAGATCCGCATGACACACTTCCAACTCTTCAGGTATTGTAAACAATACGTTGTCACCCTGGTTATGTTTCATTAGCGCTTCTATACCCGCAAACATAGTGGTGATATCGGCTTTGGAATGAGCGGCAAAAATGGGGACATTTAACCCTTGTTTTTTTTCTAGCAGGGCTCTAACTGCAAAAATAACATCGGTAAGCTGAAAGGCAGAATATCGAGCCACACCAGGATATTTGTAGGGGTTAGGCCCTGAAGTTTGATAATCGCCATCCAGCGTTTTGGCTAACCATTTTATACCCCAAATATTGGCCATGGTTTCGACACTTGATGTCAGGGCCAGGGCCCCTGAATACAGGAGTAAACCTTTGACTTGTTGGGGGTGAGTTAACACATATTCAGTAGCCAGTGTCCCACCCGTTGAAAAGCCGCCTATATACCTATTGTCACCTAAGGGGATAGCCAAGGTCATAATAGCCTCCACATGTTGCTCCCAGCGCCTGGCTAGCATGGGGTCCTGCATATCCTGATCCCCGTCCAGCTTTCCGTGCCCGGGTAACAAAGCTACCACCACATTTGCCCCTTGTTGATAGATAGTATTGGCGATAGAACGCATAAAATATGGCGAATCACTCAGACCATGAAACAACACTACGACCTTTTTGGTTTGCCTGGCATGATGCAAAATATAAGGGGCATTGCCCTCGTTTTTCAGTGCTTTGGAGCACACTTTAAACGTGTGGGTGTTAACTGAGGCGCAACGGTCAACGAAACCGAGTTCGTTACGATAAATCGTCTCGAATGAGTCAAAAACCGGATCCAGGGGCACTGCAGAAGCGTTATAAATAAAGCCAAAAATAGCAGCGAGAAACAAAATAGGCTTACACATAAGACAGGATCTTTTTTAAATTTTTGATTGATGGGCCACTATAGCTATAGCGCAGCCTGAATTCTAATTATTCCCCATTTAATTTTATCCAAATACGAATAGGTCGGAGCCTATTTGAACGTCCAGAGGACGGCCGAAGGTGAAGCGCAGGGATAGCGCGCAATAAAAAAGGGCTATTAAATAGCCCTTTTTTTATTCATACAAATCACTGATTATTTAGCGGCTAAGAATGCCACTAAATCATCCGTACCACCAACGTGTTGGCCACCGATAAACACCTGAGGCCAGCTATCACGGCCACTTAATGCTTTAAGCCCTGAGAAGGTAAGTCCTTCACCCAACACGAGTTCTTCGTATTCGTAACCTTTATCGGTTAACAATGCCTTGGCTTTGCTGCAAAAAGGACAGCCAGGCTTAGACAATATAGCCACTGGCAAGGGTTTTTGTGCATCAGGGGCCACGTAAGCTAACATGGTATCGGCATCTGATACTTCAAAAGGGTCGCCTGGTAAATCTGGTTCAATAAACATTTTGTCTACTACACCATCTTTGACCAGCATAGAATAGCGCCAGCTTCGTTTACCAAAGCCAAGATCCGCTTTATCAACCAGCAAGCCCATACCATCGGTGAATTCGCAGTTACCATCAGGTAATAAGGTCACGTTTTGCGCTTCAAGGTCCGCCGCCCAGGCATTCATAACGAAGGTATCATTGACCGATACACAGACAATTTCGTCTACGCCATTGGCTTTAAATACTTTGGCCAATTCATTGTAACGAGGCAAGTGGGTGGATGAACAAGTTGGCGTAAATGCACCAGGTAAGGAGAACACAACCACTGTTTTACCTGCGAAGATATCTGCAGTGTTGCGTTGTTGCCATTCGTCATTTACACGTATCGGGAAAGTTACACTCGGTACTTTTTGACCAGTTTTATCTTGGAAATTTGGGTTAGACATAAATTCTCCACTTATTTAATTGCTGTGATTAAAACGATATGAAGAGTGTACAGAATAACCGTTCACAACTGCACTGATCAAAACAAATCAGACTAATCGTTTTTTACTATTGCCCTGCCCTGCTGCGACTGGCTATTTATTCTTTGAAAAAATCATCTTGCTGCTGAGCAAGCATCGCTTCGATATCTTCGATATCCGGCATAGCCACGGTTTCAGAATCTTTAGACGGACCGCAGGGAATCGCTTTTTCTTCATCCGCCCATTCACCTAGATCGATAAGCTGGCAAGTTTTACTGCAAAAAGGCCGAAACTTGCTGTGGATAGACCATTCGACGCTTTTTTTACAGGTTGGGCAGTTTACTATCATTCTCAATCCTCTCTTATTATCAACAACAGGCAAGCTTAAAATCAACCACTTCATCCAAGCCCGTACTGCCTTGTATCGTGGGTGTAAACAACATAAAACGAATGGCATAGCGATGCTTGTTACCGCTAAGCATGGGATAATAGCCTTGATCAGTGGCGCATTTTACTCTAATCAATTCGTTTTTATCATTAGCCACCCCTTGATAAAAGCCTTTATTGGCCTGGGTATCCACAAAACGTCCTCGCTCACGTAAAAATGACAAGGTAATTTCCAGGCTGGCATTGATCAATGCGACTTCATTCATCCAGTTATTGACGTTATGTTGCAGGACGTCGTTGGGCTGCTTCAGCCAATAGTGCATATTGGGCAAGTCGAAACTGCAGGTCCCTCCGGGTATAGTAAAACGCTGGCGTATGCCAGCTAAAAAGCGATCTTCTTTTAAATCTGAACCAAATTTTTTGGCCCCTTTCATTTGCTCTCGCAAACGTAAAATATTCTGTAGCGCCGCTTGTAGCGCATCATTATCAATATTGGGGTGTTGGGACCATAACACGAGATTTTTTTCATGAGATTCAATATCTTTTAATACATCGGTGCGCAAATCTACCCGTTCCAGTAAATCGAGTAAGGTAAATAACGAAGACAGGAAATTGATATATTGCCACTGTTCAGTTGCCTGCTTAACCTGCATAATCTGGGTAAAAAGTTGCTCCAGTCGCAGATAGGTCCTGAACTTTTCATTGAGTGGAAATTCATAAATAGCGTGGGACATTACTCTCTCAAAATGGTGTAAATAAAATAGAAATTCAACTGTGACCGAATAACTAAAAGGCAAAAATCTGGCAGAGT
Organism: Paraglaciecola sp.; assembly: GCA_046709505.1. Taxonomy (GTDB): domain Bacteria; phylum Pseudomonadota; class Gammaproteobacteria; order Enterobacterales; family Alteromonadaceae; genus Paraglaciecola. The sequence goes on from JBKEFM010000021.1 coordinate 33,857, forward strand.
CAAACTGTCCCTAATTTAAGCGCCGTCAGTCACCTGGCTTCTTTTGCTGCCCTAAAACCGCCTCTGCCATTTTTACGTAACGCTGATGTAGCTGATAAACCTGGGGGAACAGCGCCGCTTCATCACCACTATTATCGATTACGTCATCAGCAACCTCAAGGCGTTGTTGCCGCGTGGCCTGGGCGGCCATAATAGCATTTATTTGTGTTTCATTGGCACCATCTCTATTGATACTGCGGCTAAGTTGCAGGTTTTCAGGCACATCAACAATCACCACTCTATCAACATTTTTATAGCTTTTATTTTCCACCAACAGCGGCACACTTAACATACAATAAAGGGACGTCGCCTGGTCGGTTTGTTGCTGTATTTGCTGACGAATAAGCGGGTGAAGTAAAGCATTTAACCAGTTTTTCGCTTCAGGCTGGCTAAATACTATTTCCCGCAGTTTGCGTCTATCCAGGTTACCGTCTGGGTCAAGTAACTGGGGGCCAAAGTTGTCAATAATAGCCTTTAAGGCCGGGCTGTTAGGTTCTACCACCTGGCGGGCAATAACGTCAGCGTCGATGATCGCAACCCCCAATTTGGCAAACATATTACTAACGGTAGTTTTACCACTGCCAATACCGCCACTCAAGCCCACCACAAATTCACTCATAATCCCGCCCACTGCCAATACTGGCCGGCAATCCAGTCACCGTATAACAAGGTTATCCAGCCTGCTATGGCCAGGTAAGGGCCAAAAGGAATGGCTTGTCCCTTATCCTTACCTTGTACGGTAAGCATAGTGATCCCTATCACCGCGCCTACAAATGATGACAATAGGATCACAATAGGTAAATATTGCCATCCAACCCAGGCACCCAGGGCCGCCAGTAATTTAAAATCGCCATAGCCCATGCCCTCCTTACCCGTTAACAATTTAAACACCCAATACAAGGACCATAAACTCAGATAACCTGCAGCACCACCAATAATCGCATCACCGCTGGAAACCACAGGATTACTTAAGCTAAATAATAAGCCTAACCATAACAAAGGCAGGGTTAATTGATCCGGTAACAGCATCTTGTCTATATCGATAAAGATCAGGGCGATCAATAACCAGGTAAACAGTACAGCCCAAAAGGCGCTAACCGAATAGCCAAAATGCCAGGCCACCCATAACGAAGCCAGGCCCGTGGTCAGTTCAACCAAAGGATAACGCATAGAAATAGATTTTTTACACTGGCTACATTTGCCCTTAAGGTACAACCAGCTTAGCAGCGGAATATTTTCCCAGGCACGAATTTTATGCTGGCATTGGGGGCAAGTTGAATCCGGTTTAATCAGGTTAAAGGGTTTAGCTTCAGCCTCAGGTTCAGCTTCCCTAGCCACAGAAGAGAAATAACTCAGGTACTCCGCTTGCCAGGCGCGCTCCATCATTATGGGCAAACGATAGATCACCACATTTAAGAAACTGCCCACCATCAAACTAACGATAAACACAATTGACAGAAAAAATACCGGTGAGTCAGCCATTAGCTGAAAAATTGCATCCATAACGGGGCTTATACTGTAATGTAAATGAATACCTAGCTTGCCAGAAATATCAGCCTGACACTAGAACTGAGCCATTTAATTGTGTTTAAACCACATTACCCATTTCGAAAATAGGCAAGTACATAGCCACGATCAAGCCGCCGATGACCACCCCCAGTACCGCCATAATCATAGGTTCGAGCAAGCTAGTCAGACCATCCACCATATCGTCTACTTCCGCTTCGTAAATGGTGGCAATTTTACTGAGCATATCATCTACCGCCCCGGCCTCTTCACCAATGGCGATCATCTGAGTGACCATTTCCGGAAAAACGCCGGTGGAGCCCATGGCAGCATTCATCTGGATCCCCCCGGCCACTTCTTTTTTAATAAATAGTATCGCATCCCTGAATATAGCATTGCCTGAGGCGCCCGCCGCTGAGTCCAGGGCACTGATCAAAGGCACCCCGGCGGCAAAGGTCGTGGCCAGGGTGCGACTAAAACGGGCCACGGCGGCTTTTTTAAGAATGCCGCCTATTACCGGAATTTTAAGTATTTTAGCGTCGATGGAATCACGAAATGCCTTGGATGTTTGATGCATTTTCTTAAAAAACATAGCAAAGCCAACCAATCCGGCACCAACAAAGATGCCATTATTTTGTAAAAATCGCGAAATCCCCAATACAAATTGGGTAAAAGCCGGTAATTCTGCGCCAAAACTGCTGAATATTTCTTCAAATTGCGGCACCACAAAAATCAATAAAATGGTGGTGACAATAAAAGCTACCACTATTACCGCCAGGGGATAAAACATGGCTTTTTTGATTTTCGATTTTAGCGCTTCGGCTTTTTCTTTATAGATAGCGATACGATCGTAAATGGTTTCCAGGGCACCGGATTGCTCACCGGTTTCCACCAGATCGCAATACAATTCATCAAACTGTCTGGGGTGCTTGCGCAAGGCACTGGACATAGGATTACCGGCTTTAATTTCATTGCCAATTTCCTTGAGCATTTTACGCATATTGGCATTAGAGTGCCCTCGGCCAATCATATCTATGGTCTGCACCAAAGAAACCCCTGCCCCTAACATAGTGGCAATTTGCCTGGACATCACCGAGATATCATTGGGGACTATTTTTTTGGCCCCTAAACCAAATAAAGGGGTGGGTGATTTTTTGATCCGCTTGGCTGACACGCCCTGGCGACGCAACAGGTTTTTCGCTTCGAGCATAGACAGGGCGCTGATCTCCCCTTTCACATTTTGCCCGCGTTTATTGACGCCGTTATATACAAAGGTAATAGGGGTATTAGCCATAAGGATTATCCACCTGCCGGTTAAAATAAAGGAAAAAAAAGCCCGGATAAATCCGGGCTTTTTGCAAAAATATTACAAGGTGTTATTCACTGATTAACACAAGTTTTT
>JBKEFM010000022.1:0-36552 GCA_046709505.1 Paraglaciecola sp.
GCTAGAGGACAGTAAGGTATAGGGTATTAAGGCAGATATTCTTTTTTGAACCGCCAAACGTGCTGTCCTTGACCGTTGGACAATAATGGTCTTGTCCAACGTCTGTTTATGTTCGTTAAAGGCCGAGTCAGATGGCACCGGCCAACCCTAACCTTACCACCATACACCAGGAACTCCGGCCCTGGATAAGACTGGATTTTGCATAGTTGATGTCAGGCTAGCTACCTTGTGCCAAAGCCACACCATGTTCCGGGTTTGCGTTTGGCACAAAGGGGGTAATGTGGGCAATGGGGAATTAAATTTACCCTAGTCAGTGGTATATTCACCGTAATTAAACTGATAAAGCCCACTATGTCAACGCATTCTACAACCAGGTGTTTTTTTGTTTTTTGCTTAATTTCGTTATTGTGACTTGGAGGCTGTGCCAGCCATATACCCAATGGGAAAGCCTCAGATACCGTAAGTGAGGGGAATGGCCAGCCCATAGCAACAACAAAAAATATACCCCCATTAACCCTTAACACTGGCCGTTTCAGCCATGCAACGGCCAGTGATGGCCACAAGCTGTATGTATTTGCGGGCTATGGTAAAACGGGGTTTTTGACGGATGTGGAAATCATCGATCCCCAAACGGGTGAAATACAAGTGCTGAGCAACAAGGTCCTGCCCCGCCGGTATTTCTCAGCCGTATGGGACGGACAACATTCTATTTACCTGTTAGGCGGCATCAGTCACATAGGCGATAGCATAGCACTTGAGCCCACAGTGGAAATATTCGATACCATAACCCATAAAATCACCTTTGCCACGCCTGTGGCCAGACATAACAGCAGCGCAGTTTACCTGGATGGGCAAATTTATCTGTTTGGAGGCAGCGATTACTCTGTTGCCAATGGGTTCGAACTCATTCCCAGTACACTGGCGACACGTTACGACCTCACCAGTCAAACATGGCTGCCTGTGGCTGACATGCTAACGGCTAAAGCGACCAGAGTGTTTGCCAAAGACGGCATGATTTACGCACTCGGAGGTGCCAGATTTATGGCTCCCATGACCGTCTTTGAACAGTACAACCCCCGCCAAAATAGCTGGCAAAAGCTACCTTACTTGCCCCTGCCCATTAGCGCCCACTCGCTGGTAGTGTATGGGCAAAAATTACGGGGATTTGGCAGTGATGATGTACCAGATTTAACCTACAGCTATGATTTTGAACTTGCAACATGGCAAAAAACCGATATTGGCTATTTACCCAGCAGCCAAAATACCGCTACCTTATTAGGCAACACTATCTATGTAATAGGTGGCACCGGGGGCAAGGGCCGGGCCTTTGTGAACTCTATTCAGCCATTCCCCCAGAAATGGACTCTTCGAGTTACAGTGATTGACGGAAGCATTTTAATCCCTAACCTGCGATACCAGTTTGCTAGATTAGGATTGTTATCACATGAAAACGGGGAGCTGGCGTTATTGGATTGTGTCTACAGGGATCGATTAGCAGAAAATACTTTTTACCCGTCTCCTTTAAAGCCACAGCATTGTTGGCTGATCTCACTCCCCTTATCAGTAACTGACGTTGCGGCTCAGGTTGATGTAGCGGAATTAAACTGGCCCATTGGGTGACAAACATAACAACAGTGAAGATGCCTCACTAACTTGGTGCTTTTTGCACTATTGCAAGGCATCTCACTCTAGGTGCATTTTAAGTTCACATCATTTATGAAATGCAACCATTTGAAAAGTAAGATAAATAAAACTTATTTTAGCGCCAAGAGAGTTGGCGTGGCATGTGCAAATAGTTAATACATCAGGTGTCCAGATCACCTGATGTAGGGAATATAATAACTATAATAAAAAGCGGTACCGAGCGAATAAACGCTCTTCAAAGGAAGGCACCTTATATCAACAATGAAATAAGGTGCCTTTTAATTTGCTTAATCTGGCCCACAGCAATGATATAAATACACTCCTTCAAGTTCCAATTCCTTTTCTACCAACAATTTTTATACCCAGTTAGTTTACAACGCTAAATTAGGTGATAGCATTCCCGTTTTACTCAATTGTATTAACTATGAGGTTTTCCCTATGTCTCGTGTGCTAATTATTGGCGCTGGTGGTGTTGCAGCAGTAACCATCAAAAAATGTGCTCGTTTGCCTGAGCTGTTTGACGAAATTTATCTTGCTAGTCGCACGGTGTCCAAGTGCGAAGCCTTGCAACAAGAAGTGGGCGCAGATCGGGTCAAAGGTGTGTTTGCCGTGGATGCCGATCATGCCAGTGAAGTCGTCAACGTCATTAATCAGGTTAAACCTGACTTAGTCATTAACCTGGCCTTGCCTTATCAAGATTTAGCCATAATGGACGCCTGTCTTGAAACCGGCGTGAATTATATGGACACGGCTAACTATGAGCCTAAAGATGTGGCTAAATTCGAGTATTCCTGGCAGTGGGCTTACCAGGAAAAATTTGCACAAGCCGGTCTTATGGCCTTATTGGGCAGTGGTTTTGATCCCGGTGTGACCAACGTTTTCACCGCCTATGCGGCCAAACATTATTTTGATGAAATCCATTATCTGGATATAGTTGACTGTAATGGGGGTGATCACGGCAAAGCATTTGCTACCAATTTCAATCCGGAAATCAATATTCGTGAAATCACCCAGCGCGGACGCTTCTATGAAGACGGGCAGTGGAAAGAAACCGATCCCCTTAGCGTGCGCGAAGACCTGGATTACCAAAACATCGGTGTGCGTGCCTCTTACCTGTTGTTTCATGAAGAACTGGAGTCCATTGTCAAACACTTCCCCAGTTTAAAGCGGGCTCGTTTCTGGATGACCTTTGGTGATGCCTATTTAACGCACTTAAAAGTGCTGGAAGGTATTGGTATGACCAGCATTGCGCCAATCGATTTCCAGGGGCAGCAAATTGTGCCTCTGGAATTCTTAAAGGCAGTATTGCCTGATCCAGGTTCTCTGGCAGATGGTTATACAGGCATGACATGTATCGGCACCTATATTACGGGTATCAAAGACGGCCAAGAAAAAACTATTTTCATCTATAACAACTGCGAACATGGTGCCTGTTTCGAAGAAGTCGGTGCCCAGGCGGTTTCCTACACCACAGGTGTGCCAGCTATGATAGGCGCAGCCTTGATGTTAAATGGCAGCTGGAAAAAACCCGGGGTGTGGAATATGGAGCAATTTGATCCTGATCCCTTTATGGACATGTTAAACCAGCATGGCCTGCCTTGGCATGTGCTCGAATGTGACAAGAGTCCCTTTAGCCGCTAAACCAACCTTATGCTTTCTTATCGGGATCGGCCAAGTCGATCCCTTTCACTTTTAACGGAGTCACCGGTGTCAGATCCCTTATTAAATCCTGCCATTTTATCCCCTTGTTACGTCTGTGAAGAAGCCAAGTTAGAAGCTAATTTACAACTGATGCAACACGTACAACAGCAAACGGGTGTAGAAATTATCCTTGCTCTAAAAGGGTTTGCCATGTGGTCAACCTTTGAATTGGTAAGTAAGTACTTACAAGGTTCGACTGCCAGCGCTGTATGGGAAGCAAGGTTAGGTAAAGAAGAAATAGGCAAACAGGTGCATGCTTATTCACCCGCCTTTAAACCCGTTGACATCGATCAACTGGTTGAGCTGGTCAATCACATTTCATTCAATAGCCTGGGGCAATGGGCGCGCTATAAATCGCAAATTGTGGCGGCAGGCGTCTCTGCTGGCTTGCGGGTTAATCCTGAGCACCGGGAAGCGGAAACTGAGATGTACGACCCCAGCGCACCTGGCTCACGCCTGGGCATAAAAGCTCAGGATTTGGCTGGTGCAGATTTATCTGCCGTAGACGGATTTCATATCCACAATCTGTGTGAATCAGACTCTTACGCCACCGAACGCACCATAAAAGCGGTGGAACAAAAATTTGCCTTATGGTTACCCCAGCTCAAGTGGATCAACTTTGGTGGCGGTCACTTAATGACCAGCAAAGGCTACGATGTAGCGCACCTGATCGCCGTGTTAAAAGCCTTTAAAGCCCGTCATCCCCATTTAAATGTGATTCTGGAGCCTGGTTCAGCGGTTGCTTGGCAAACGGGTACCTTAATCTGTGAAGTGGTGGATATAGTTGAAAATCGCGACACTATCGCCATTTTGGATATTTCCGCCACGGCCCATATGCCTGATGTACTGGAAATGCCCTATCGACCCGAAGTACGGGGGGCCGGTAAAGCCGGTGAAAAAGCCCATACCTACCGTTTTGGCGGCAACTCTTGTTTAGCCGGGGATGCCATCGATTTATATAGCTTCGATCACAAATTACAGATTGGTGAGCGGATTATTTTTGAAGACATGATCCACTACACTATGGTCAAGACCACCTTTTTTAATGGCGTAGAGCATCCATCAATCGGTATTTTACATAAAGATGACAGCTTCGAATTAGTACGCAAATTCGAATATGACGATTTTAAAAATAAATTATCATAACCCAACACAGTGAATTTTGTTGCGCCACTGAACCGCTTAGTGGCCAGCTTGTTCCCCCCAGATCTCTTTGAGTCGTTGGTCGCGACCGCAGTTCCAGCGATAGTATTTGTAACGGACCGGACTTTTTTTATAAAAATCCTGATGATAGCTTTCATCCCCTTTAATGGGGTAGAAACGTGAAGCGCTCAGGATGGGGGTAACCACCTTGAGCTTGGGAAACCTTGCTATTACCTCTTCCCTGGATTGCTCGGCAATAGCGCGTTCTTTTTCGTTGGCCACAAAAATGGCACTTAAATAACTATAACCTTTGTCACAAAATTGTCCCTGAGCGTCAAAGGGATCGATATTTAACCAATAATGCTCTAGCAGCTGCTTATAATTGACAACATCGGCATCATAGGTGATTTCTACTGCCTCATAATGGCCATCATGATTACCATTATAGGTAGGGTTTTTCAGTTTCCCGCCGGTAAAGCCGGACACTACGCCACTCACACCAGCCAGTTTTTCAAAATCTGACTCCATGCACCAGAAGCAGCCCCCCGCCAATACTGCTTTTTCAGCCAGCACATTAACCGAGCAAAACTGTAAACCGATAAACAACAAAATTATTTTGTATTTCATAGTATTCCTAAATGACTTATCCAGGCCGTGGGCTAATGTGTCGTGATTGAGTCTTTATGAGCACAATAACCTGGCGAAGACGCTAGCAGTAGATACCCTAATAGAACCGTTATATTGAAATATAATTTCAGCACCCATAGGTTACCACCGACGGCTGTCACTGTTTCCCCCAACATTGCGCTCAAGATAAAAATATAACAATTGCATAAACAGCCTATTTAATTTTGCCAGCGTTACCTAACAAGTTGATTTAAAGAGTATAATTAGTTGCTAAAAAATACATAGCCAGTCTGCGGCTCAAAGACTGGAGTCAAAATGGAGTGATAGAGAATGTTAGAAGTTTTGTTTTTAGCACTGGCCTTAAGTATGGATGCCTTTGCCGTCTCTATTGGCTTAGGTGCAAAAAAGAGCCAAAAACCCTTATCCTTAGCCTTTGTGGCCGCTATATATTTTGGTGTTTTTCAGGGGGTGATGCCGCTAATAGGTTATTTAGGCGGCATGGGTGTGATTGACTGGATTGGCAGTTACGCCAACTGGCTTGCTTTCACACTATTGGTGTTAATTGGTGCAAAAATGATATACGAATCCTTGTCTGAGGGTATTGAACAGGATATCGCACAGATCACCCCAAGGGTGATGCTTATTTTGGCCCTCGCCACCAGCATAGATGCCTTGGCTGCAGGATTCACCTTGACGTTAATCGATATCAATCCATTTCTGGCTTGCCTGATCATTGCCCTTGTCACTTGCTTGTTTAGTTTTATCGGCGTGTTTGTTGGCAGTAAAAGCGGTCAATGGCTGGAGAGCAAAGCAGAACTGTGTGGGGGAATAATCCTGGTGCTTATCGGCATTAAAATCCTGTTGGTGTAACCTTTATTGCCTAAACCGACACAATAAGCGCTTAACCTATTGCGTCCCCCATGTTGGGAATGCTTGGTTAACAGCTTGCTCTTTAGGTAATGCTAGAGGATGTCAGGCAGGTTTAAGCGTTATTTATTGCGTGATTTTGGCTTAGTCACGTCCAGGCACCAAGGCTGCCAGGTCCTGGGCCAAGGTTACTGCAGGTCGCTCGATTATGCGTCCCAGCTCCCGGTCTCCTTCAAACAAAATAAAAGTGGGAGTGTAGCGCAAGTCATATGCCCGTTGTGCCGCCCCAGGTAATTGTTTGCTAGGGTTAACAGCAAGCAATTGTAATGCGCTCAGATTGACATCGGCTAACGCAAGGGTTTTAAGCAAGCGCGGTACTTCCCGTTCGCTGTCATGGCACCAGGTCCCAAAAAGCACCACCAGGGTTTTGCCCTCGATACGCTTGATGGCTTGCAGCTCATCAGGTGTTGGCTGGTAGCTGTGGTATTGGGTATTGAACTGGGGAAACTGCGCCAGCAAAACCTCGTTGTCGATCAAGCCAACTGCGTCTTCCCTAGCTATAGGGGTCGTTTGACAAGCCACTAGGGTTAACACCAAGAGAAAAATTGACCACGTTTTATACACGTTATTTTATCCTTATTAAAAATGTAATCTGAGTCAAATAGCAGGGGAGATCCCATAGTTACCTGCCCTGTTTTTACTGACCGGGGCAGAATATCTTTGTCATGAGCAAAAAGCAAAAAACCTTAATTAGCCTCATTATTTTTTACCCCTTAAAGGGATCATCCCTTGTCTCTTTTCCCGCCTTTGTGTTGTGGGCAAGGAAAGACCTGACATCATCCAAATTTTTAACATTTCTTATAGGATGGCCAAATTAACTATACCACTACATATGATCTACAATAAAACGTATATATGTGGATACGAAACCCAGGACTTCCAGGTGCTACTTGCTCGATTAAAAAAATCTTTCAAAGAATTGAAATGGGGTGTTTTAGCGCTCGAAATTTTGATCCTGATTTTTGGGATTACAATGAGTTTGCAGGTCAATAAATGGCAGAATCAACGTGACGACCGTCAATTAGAGCAGGAATATTTAGAACGCTTAATAGTTGATTTTGCAGAAAGTGAAGACGTTCTGCAAAAGGATATCGAACAATTAAGGAGCAGCGTTGACAAATTATTAGTTGGCATTAAACCTTTAAGTAAATCTACGTTAACGAAAGAAGATCACCTGCTATTACTTGAAGCTGTGGGTCAGTCCGCCTTAATAGGAAGCTTTGCGGTGGTTTTTGGCACCCTTGATGAGTTAAAAGATACGGGTAATATGCGCCTCTTGATTTCAAAAAACCTTCGGATCTCCCTGGCAAACTTATATCAAACCTATCAACAAATAATTCGTTTGTCTGAGTTAAGAAATATCCTCAGAGGACAATCTTTTCCTGTCTTGGTCAAACAACTCAAGCCCAATAGTGACAGCCAAGTCATATGGGATGAGGAATTAGCCGAACAAAACAAGAGAGAAATATTTGCCGCGTTAACTGTAATTCTTCAAAACCTGAAAAATGATTTGTCAGATACACAAAGACTCGCAGAACTCGTCATCAACATAAACGGCATCATTCAACAAGAATTGGAAAAAGGCTAAATACTCGGATTAAAGGGTAGCAGTTCACCCTTTAACGAGGATGCCAAAGCCGGATCCCTCAATAATAGATAGTGCTACGGCACTAAAATAAAAAAATCACTGCCTGTTGCATACCTCAGAGTTAGCGCTTATTTTCCCGCAAAATTTATAGATGAGTATGAGCCAACATAATGAATGTTATTACCCTATTTGATGGAGCTTGCGCGAAAACCGCCTTCAGCAGTAACCCACCTTGGCGCCATAATCTTAAAGCACAAACTGGGGTCATAAGGCCCTTGCCGCAATATATTTAGCCATTTTCATACCCCTGCCCCCCATGGGTATGATGCACTTCCCAGGAGGAATTGCACCTAACACTGGGTTGAAAATCTTGTTATAATACTGTTTTTCCGTACAGTATTTATTATGATTTTATACATTGCAGAAAAACCCAGTTTAGGTCGCGCCATCGCTCAGGCCTTTACCGGGCAACAATACAAACATGACGGCTATATTGAACTGGACAACGGCGATTGTGTCACCTGGTGTATTGGTCATTTATTAGAACAAGCTGAGCCGGATAAATATGATCCTGCCTATGGCAAATGGTCATTGGCGCACCTGCCTATCGTGCCGGACAAGTGGTTGCTGGTACCCAAAAAAAACACCCAAAAACAACTCAATGTAGTGAAGCGTTTGCTGAAAAAAGCCAGCCACATCATTAATGCCGGTGATCCGGACAGAGAAGGCCAGTTGTTGGTTGATGAAGTGATCACCTATTGCGGTGTAAAACAGCCACTTATTGCCAGCGCCGAGCGCTTGCTTATTAATGATTTAAACATCAATGCGGTGAAAAAATCATTGCACAACATGCGCCCTAATCGTGAATTTGCGGGCTTGTCTATCTCGGCACTGGCGAGATCCCGGGCTGATTGGCTGTACGGTTTAAACCTGACCCGTGCCTATACTCTGCTGGGGCAGCGCGGCGGTTTTAACGGTGTATTGTCAGTGGGACGGGTGCAGACTCCTGTACTGGGTCTGGTAGTGCGCCGCGACCAGGACATCGCCTATTTTGTGTCAAAACCCTTTTATGAGGTATTCGCGACCCTGGAAACCCAAACCAAAGAAACATTTGTGGCCAAGTGGCAGCCAAGTGCGGCATGTGAGCCCTATCAAGATGAAGAGGGCCGGGTGATTTCTTATAAGCTGGCGCAAACCGTGGTCAATAAAACACAGGGACAAACCGGGCAGGTTGCTTCAAACAATCGTCAAAACAAACAAAGCCCTCCCCCCTTGCCTTACAGTTTATCTACCCTGCAAATTGATGCCTCAAAACGTTTTAATTTATCACCTAAATCCGTGCTGGATCTGTGTCAGGGCTTATATGAGAGGCATCAGTTAATTACCTATCCCCGTTCTGATTCTCGTTATTTACCTTTGGAACACTTCCCTCAAGCACCAGCAGTACTCAGTGCCATCAAGGCTAATCTGCCAGCCCAGGGTCGCGATGTGGACAATGCCGATACCGCGTTAAAATCTAAGGCATGGAATGATAAAAAGATTGAGGCCCATCACGCTATCATCCCTACCAGTCGCGTAAAATCCCTGTCAGGTTTGAGCGCAGATGAAATGAAAATTTATCAACTGATTGCTACTCAATATTTAATGCAATTTTATGGGCCACACAAATATCATGAGCAAGTGGTAGTGGTGATGATTGCTGGCGGCGAGTTTGTGGCTAAAGCCAAATCTACACTAGAGATGGGCTGGTTAACCCTGGTTAAAAAAGATGACCCCAAGGCAGAGCCGGGGTTACCGCCCTTAAGCCAGGGCCAGTCACTGGCGTGCGTTGATTCACAACTGGTGGAAAAACAAACCAGCCCACCCAAGCACTTTACCGAAGCTACACTTCTGGCCGCCATGACCGGCATAGCCCGCTATGTCACCGATAGCGAGATTAAAAAAATTCTCAAAGATACCGATGGCTTAGGAACTGAGGCCACCAGAGCCTCGATCATAGACTTGTTATTCAAACGTCAGTTTATGCAAAAAACGGGTAAAGACATTCATGCCACCGCCACAGGTACAGCGCTGATTAACACGCTACCAGCGGAAACCACCCAGCCAGATATGACCGCAATATGGGAAGCCAATTTAGATAAAATAGCCCAGCGACAATTAGGCTATCAAGATTTTATGTTACCACTGACCCAATCAATCGGGGTGTTGATTAATGCCAGCGGACAACTGGACACCAGTCAGTTTGCTGGCCTGCCTTCCGCTAAACCTAAACGCAAAAAGACCTGGCGCAAGAAATAAGCTATGCACATTACATTATGATCCTTAATGGCTACAGAACAAGATGATCAATGGATGGTTTTTAAATTTGACAGATAACAGCCCAAACCTCTTGGGTTTGAGTCGTTATGTGTTGGCTTATTATTTGCTTTTCATTCGAGCTTTTAAATCGGCAAAGGGGTTGTAGGTACTGCTCTTGGTCTCAGTATCCTCGGTACTACCATAACGTACAAAACTCTCAAACTTGGTATGCTCTTCATCGTGACAATAAAGGCACAGCAGTTCCCAGTTGCTGCCATCGGTGGGATTATTACCATGGTTATGATCTTTATGGTGTACCGTCAGTTCAGAGAGATTTTTGCGGGTAAACTCACGCTGACAGCGCCCACAGATCCACGGATAAAGCTTAATAGCCTGTTCCCGATAACTTGATGCGCGTTTGGCTTTGTATTCTTGTTGTTCAGCAAACACCTGTTCGTAACTGCCTGCTGCGGGTTTTTGATTTGACATGTTTTTTCACCTAAATAGTTAACCCAAGCATAAACGAAAGCAGCGGGAATTCCTTTAATTAATTACACCGTTAAAGGACAGTGCGATTATCCTTGACCTTATTATCAGGGTTTTACGTGCCCGGGTATAAGGCAATGGGTTGAGCCCATTAATTTATAGTCCCAGCACTTGAAGCGGCAGTGTTGTTGGCTGCAATAGCTATAGCTTCAATAGCCAGAAAACTTGAATTTCCCCTCTCATTAAAGTTTTGACACAGTTTTTACAAAAGCGTTGGCCGCAGGAGATAAGGTACGAATGTAATGCACCCTCTGGCTAGCCAGAAAATAACGCTCTTGATAAAAAACACCTCAACAGAGCAAAATGTATTAGTGATTATCTAAAATAACCAGGGATAATATATCAGTCCCCCCTAACATTGAGCTCACACTCTATAACTCATTTATAGCGTATTCCAGTTAGCGTAAAACTGCCATTCGGTGCTTTCATAACCTTGTTGTGATAACACAAAAAAGCCCCGCTAAATCCTATTCAGCGGGGCTTTTACATCATGAGCTAATCTAGGCTTTAGCGGGTTGTTCACCGACAGCAGGTTGCTCACCGGCAGCAGGTTGTTCACCACTGACGGCTTCGCCTACCCGTAATTGCAAGTTCTGAATAGGTGCGGTGCTGTTATTTGATAACTGCACCAAACGATTAAGCTGACCTAAGGACATCAGCACAGCATAAGCGGCGCCTAAAAAGCCTGATTTGTGTAACGTCAGGATTTTATCGTCTGACAGATCCTGCAAACGTTTTTCACTGATACCGTGCATACCTGTGACATTACGTTTTTGTCCATCAACGTAATTTACCATTAATTCGATGGGCTCAAGTAAGTCGAATTCCACCAGCTGTTTAATAAAACGTTGGGTAGCCATTTCACTGTTAGCGAGTTCAGACAACAACTGTTGACGATTTTCTAAAAACTGACTTGGCGTCCCTTCTTCAGTAAATACCGGTTCACCTTCGTCGCTGATCAGGTCACTGTTTTCATCGATAAAAACACCCAGTTTGTCGCCATCCGGGCGCACGTCAAAGGGGTAACGCTGGATGTTCAAGGGTAAGCAATGTACTTGCCATTTTCCATCTTGCACAAAAAGGTTGGTGCCTTTTTCAGTGCCGAGCATAACGACAGTGTGAAAACTGTCAGATTTTGGATCTTTAACAAAAACGATAGGCATCACGCTGGCAAGCTGAGCATATTCGCGGATAGAGGCCGCTGCTATATGCGCATCTTTGGCATGGGCAAAATCATGCTGCAGCTTGATTTTAAGATCTTTATGTTTCTCTTTGTCTAAAGGGATATAGCTAATTGTCATTGAATATGTCTCTTAGGGTAAATTTCAAAACGATTTGTTACCAAGCTAGTTAGCAGGCTGTTAAACAAAACATTGCGCGGTGCCAACCTGAGGGTTGCAGACAATGCTTAAAGGTGTCGCAGGAACAGCCCCTGACGCTAATTAAACCTCGGCAAGTATCTTTTATTTATTGAGTGATGTCACTAAATGTAAATAGCATAGTTACGATTTGTGCCATTTATTAACAAGCTGTCAAGCTCGTTAGCTGTTCTCGTATTTTTACTTGCCATTTGCTCTGATACGGTCCATATCCACAGACCGCTGCAAAACAGAGCTTAAGCTACCACATCTTGCTTGCCGGCGACATCATTAGTCAGGCCACTGATGTATTCTTGAAGTTTAGCCTCAGCCTGGCCGCCAAACAAAATTTCGCAGGCTTGGCGTAATCCCGGGGCGTTAATAATATCTTGCTGGCGCACTACCAGGGATATTTTTGAACGCCGACGGAGAAAATCTTCTAATTTGGTCACCATTTCCCGCTCAGCGGCGTGTTCAATTTCTACCCGCAGATATTCAGAGTTTTCAATCAATAACTGCGCTTTTTCTGGATTTTCACGAATACTCTCCAGCATGTTGATGGCGTTACGCCCGTATCGCCGCCAGAACCTTGTGGTTAGAGGCTCAGACGACGTTTGAGGGGTGAGTGCGTCAAAGTTCATCAACTTGGCCCGGTGGAAGAATTCGTCCCGCACCGTATCATCAGGTTCCCCATACCACTTAAATTTTTCGTGGGATAAGTGAACACCGAAGCTTTTAACTAACTCCGCCACCTCATCTCCTACATTAATACAGTCGGTTAGCTTGCCACCAAAAATAGACAGATATTGATGTTCAGGGTGGGTATCTATAGCGTGTTTTCGTGACAATTGCACCCAATCCGCCTTGCCACCCTGACCTTTTATGGCCAGCGGGCGAACACCACAGCGCTGGGAAATAATATCGGCAGTGGTTAATGGTTTTTCTAATGCCAATAATTTATTGACGTTATCCAATACAAACTGACGGTCTTCTTCTGTCACATGGGAATAGGGACTGTCCACCTGGGTATCGGTGGTGCCGATACAAGTTTTAGGCCCCATGGGGATCACAAAAAACAGACGCCCGTCATCGGCAAAAAAGGTCAGCACCTTATGACTATCGGTGATGCGATCGACTATCAGGTGGATCCCCTTAGAAAACACATGATGATGCTCGGTCTGCTCACCATTGACCACATTTAAGGGGTCAACAAAGGGACCCGCGGCATTGATCAGCACTTTGGAACGTATTTCAAATTCTTCGCCGCTAATCATATTTTTAGCTTTGGTGAGCCATATACCATCAATACGTGTGGAGCCTAAAGATTCGACGTAATTAGCGGCAATGGCGCCATAACTCATACTTGAGCGAATAAAATTAAAAACAAAGCGCGCATCGTTGTCATGCAAATAAGCATCTGAATACTCAAAACCACCGGTGACATTGTGGGTATTAATAACGCTTTCCAATGACTTGATTTTACTGCTCGATAAATAGCTGGGCATTTTGGTAAACAAGCGCCCCATCACCCAATACAGCAAGGTTCCCATATAAATAAATAACGGCGGGAAACGAAAGCCTTTTTCAATGCTGGTCAAAAAGCGGATCTCTTTTACCGTAGATGGGTAACTGCGCATCAGGTGGTTACGGCTTTTACACAGTTTGTTAACTAATGCGTATTCGTAACTCTCCAGATACTTGATCCCGCCCCAGGCTAAATTAGAAGAGTTGGAGCTGGTAAAACCGGCAAAATCGCCTTTATCGATCAAGGCCACCTTCACCCCTTTGGCGGCAAGAGCCGCAGCCGACACGGCACCATTGATACCGCCACCTATTATCAGCGCATCATAGGTGCCCTGGGGCAATTTTTGTATATTACTGGTTCTAAGGGTTGTCATCTTTCATTCCATTTTTCAACCTTTCAAGCTTCAGACGAAGAATGCAAACCATCATCACTGCCCCAGGCAAATTCCGCTTTGCCACCAAACACAAATTTATTAACCAATAGTGCAAAACTTACACAGGCGATCAATGTGATGGGCATAACATGGATGTAGTGCCAGCTTAACTTAATGGGTGAGAAATCAAAAGTTAGTAAGGCATACATGCAAACACCCATGATAACGGCGGCAATACCCGCTCTAGCATCGACATTTCTAAAGGCCAAACCAACAATAAAGATAGACAGTATGGGCATACTCAATAGACCATTGAGTTGCTGCAATAAGTTAATAATGCTGTCTGCTTGCTGATAGATAGGCACTAACACTAAGGTCAATACCGTTAGCAAAGCCGTTACCCAGCCACTGAGCTTCACTACATTGGGATTTTTGTTAAAGTAGGCTTGATGAATATCACAGACATATAAAGCCGTCGCCGAGTTAAGCAGACTGTTATAGGTAGACAGCACTGCCGCTGCCATTGCTGCCGCAAACACACCCGTTAGCCACAGGGGCATTACATCACCCACAATACGACCATAGGCGGTATCACCAATATCCCCGTACAACTTATAGGAGACAATACCTGGAATAACGATAATAGCCGGGACGATAAGTAAACGTATACCACAAGCAGCAAATACACCTTTTTGTGCTTCTTTGATATTCGGTGCGGCCATCGCTCGCTGAGTAATAGTCTGATTCGTTCCCCAGTAGTACATTTGAATTAACAACATGCCAGTAAACAGGGTATGCCATGGAACAGGTGAGTCATCATCACCGAGCAGGGTTAAACGATCAGCTGGGATCCCTGAGAAGTCATAATCAATAGCATTCAACGCAAGAAACACTACCAGCACCGCCATCGATAGCAGCAAGACGCCGGAGTAAGTATCCGATACTGCCACGGCACGCAAACCACCAAAAATAGCATAAACGGCCCCAAGTGCGGCAAAAGCAACAGCGATATACATCAGGGGAATATCCACGTTAAACATCGATTGCATAAATAGGGAACCGGAATAAATGACCGCTGGCATATAAATCAAGGCGTTGCCCAAGAAAAACAGCATGCCAATCACTGCGCGAATATGTTTGTTTTTGTAACGCTTTTCAAGCAACTCTGTAGTCGTGGTGCATTGATATTTGTAATACACAGGCAGAAATACTGTGGCCAGGATAATTAATCCCACCACCGCTGCAAACTCCCATACGGCCAGCAAAGCCATTTGATTGCCGTTCATACCAACGAGTTGATCGGTACTTAGGTTAGTTAATGTGATGGAGCCTGCAACAAACATCCAACTTAGGCCACCGCCAGCCAAAAAATACTCCTTATTTTGCTCATCTTTGCCTTTTCCCCGTCCGTGGCCTCGACATTTAAAATACGTTAACAAGCCAATTAAGGCTGTCACCAGAGCAAATACCCCTGCTTGGATCATATTTTCTGACATTTTGTGTTTCCTCTTACAGTAACGACTTTAATCGTCGCCTAAAGCGTTGTTAACTAATAATTATGGTGATACGACTGGGCATCGGCCAAACACGAACAGGTTGCGAAGGGCGAAATTATGAGGCCACTCGATTTTTTGCAATTTCAATTTTCAATTGGCTAATCTGATTAACGCCATGCTGTTGATTATGTTTTCTGAGTAACAAATTTAACTGATAAATAGACAGCAATATGGAGTGAATCGCGATCAAATGCCCATTTTTGTTTAGCGCGTTTATTATCGCGACAGGCAACGCCTGCAACTTGTCTTCGTCAATAGTGTAAAGACCCGACAAGGTTTGTGTGGCCCCGTCGGCGTAGACAACCACCAAGTCAATAGCTTTACATAACCCCAATTCCTCTAGCTCTTTCGCGAATTTGGCCGTATCGATGTCATGTTTGATGTCCGCCTCCAGTAGGGCTTTGCTCTTGCTTAAGAGCAAAGAGGGATTGCCGCTTTTTTCAAACACCGACAGCCCCGTTTCCTGGGTAAACGCACAACTATGTTCATCTATCCCTATGGTATAACCCGCTTCCCTGGGCGACTGCATAAGAAAAAAGGGATAGGTCTGCAATATAGTGGGCTGATAGATAGCACACCACTGATTTTTTTCAACAAATAAATTACGCCCATTTTCAAAACTGCATAATGCCGACAAAACCCAACTGCCGTCATAGGTATCACGGGTAAAAAATACCGGGAAACTAGTCACGGCTTTACCCACTTCAACAGCACGCAGGCGCATAATTTGTTGGGTGCAGGCGAATTCAGCCAAAAAATCCGCTTTAAGTTTAAGATCGCTATGCTCGGTATTGCTAAGTTCGACTAGTGTGGTCATTTTATATTCTGCCTCTGTTTTGCAGTATGCAACCAGCGCTCAATATATTCTCGGTGAGGGGGAAGCGCTTGCAACATCTGCTGAGTAAGCTGTTGATTTCTTTGTATTATTTTTTCAGCTTGAACTTGTTGATCATAAAGGTAAGCTTGATGAGAAAAATCGGGCTTAAAGCCCATACCGTACAATACATATTGGTAGCTGGCAGCAGGAAATAACTCCACAGCACTATCAAAATCACTGCTAAGCGGACCACGAAAGTGCCAAAGCGCCAGATCATCCTGCAGACTCTTAGGAATGGAAGATGGCTCACAATGAGCTTGCCAGTATGGTTCAGGCCTTTTAGTCAACATATAATGCAGCTTCAAAAAATCAATAATACGTTGCCAGCGATAATCCATCTGTTGATTAAAACGATTGGCGATGATGGGCATGACCGCTCCATCTGCGGGCAAGTTCTCGGCTATATAGCGGGCAGAAATTTCTACCAACATAATGGCAGTGGCCTCCAACGGTTCGACAAATCCTGCAGACATACCCACAGCAACGCAATTATGTTTCCAAAATTGTGCCCTGTGGCCGGACTCAAAACTGATCTTACGAGCACTAATACCCACTGCGGCATCACCCAGATAATGCCGCAAATTGGCCTCAGCTTCATCGTCACTTAAATATTCGCTTGAATACACATGGCCCACACCCCGTCGATGAGTTAGGCCTATGTCCCATATCCAACCGGCATTTTGTGCGGTAGCAATGGTATGGCAGGCTATGGGGCAATTTTCTTGTGAATAGGGCACCTGCATGGCCAAAGCCGAATCGTTAAAGAGCACATTGTCCACAGGTACAAAGGGCACATTCAACGCTTTGCCCAATAACAGGGAGGCAAAACCTGTGCAATCAACGAACAGATCTGCACTTATTTTTTCGTGCCCTGTTACACAAACAGCTTCAATACCGCCGTCAGCTGCCAATAAGGTGTCTTGAACTGTGCCAACAATATGCTCAACCCCCAGTTTTTCCTTACAATGGGTCTTCAGTAGTTCGGCAAAAGCTCCTGCATCAAGATGGTATGCGTAGTTACATTGGCCCTGGTACTCACCTTCAGCCATTGTTCTGGGGGCTAAGCCAGCCTCGCAGATTTGCTGCTGAAAATTCGATTGCAACGCAAAATTATTAATGTTTGACATATAGGGTGCCAAATCAATCCGCCCATACCCTAAGGGCACAGTAAAAGGATGGTAATAAAAATCACCATCACCGTGCACCCAGTTGACAAATTTTCCACCTTGTTTAAATACCGCATGGCAAGATTCAAAAACCTCACTTTCCTTAAGGCCTATTTTCGCCAGGGTATTTTTCATGGTAGGCCAGGTACCTTCACCTACGCCAACGGTGGGGATATCAGATGACTCGACCAATACTAACTGTATGGGGTTGCCCTGTTTGGTTTTGTGTTCAGCGGCTATGATCGCAGCTGTTAACCACCCTGCTGTGCCGCCGCCAACGATTACAATTTTTTTCACTGTATTTGACATGGATGGAACGTTATCCGCTTAAATAAATTAGAACCTTATTCTTATCTAAAACAGTACTGAATAACATACTTGATATAGCAGCAGTGCCGTTTTAGATAAAAACGGCCCGAGCAGTATTGCCACAGGCCATTTCACACACACAAAATAAAGATGACAGGTTAGGTATTCAACCTACCAGGCCAATTATTAAGCCTTAGAACTTAGCGCGAACGCCAACAGCATAACGTGAGCCGTTATCTTCAATTGAGTAGATTTGGTTATCAAAACGACCCGTTTGCACAAGTTCTTCTTCCGTTACGTTAATACCTTCAATAAATACCGTGAAGTTTTCATTAACGTCGTAACTGGCACTGACGTCCCACTGACCAAATGTCTGAGTATTAATAGGTTCGCCATTAAAACCATTGTCGACATTACGCAAGAACGATTCACGGTTGTTAAAGGCAATACGTGCTTGCCAGCTCTCTTGCTCGTAAAACACAATTAAGTTTTGAGAATCACCTAAACCTTCCAGAAAATCGGTGTCGGCGTTGACAACCGTCGCGTTGGCCATCACACCAAAACCGTTGTCAAAAACATGTGTTAACGCTACTTCATACCCTGTGACTTTAGTGGTCTCACTGTTTCGCGGACGGCTAACGGTATAGATTTCGCTGCCACCGATGAGCTCGTCAGTATTGGCGACCACATCAAACCCTGGGCGGGTATCGTCCAGTGACAAGCCAACAGCACATAAGTCATCACCGCTGTCGTTATGACATCTGAAGCCATCATCAGCTTGACGATCTGAGAAGTTGTATGTCTCTTCACCCGTCAACGAGACGATGAAATCTTGAACTTCTTTACTGAATACGGCGAAGGTGAAGTAACTCGCATCTGCGTAGTACCACTCAAACGATATATCCCAGTTTTCTGAAGTAAAGGGTTTAAGTGAAGGATTACCGCCACCTGCCGTTAAGTTTTGACGTCGAGGTTCGTTGAAGGTCGTTGCGGGTGATAATTGGGACATAGTCGGGCGTGTCATTGAGTCATATACCGCGAAACGTAAAACCATTTCATCGTTTAGATCCAATTTAGCGTTTACGCTAGGCAATAAGTTCGCGTAACTATCACCTTGCTGAATATCGGTAGCAGGACCAAATTCATTTTGAAACAAGGTTAAATCAGTTGTTGGAACCACATCTTTGAGGAAGCTTTGTACCGCAGCAACCTGAATATCAGTCTCAGCGTAGCGTGCACCTACGTTAACGGATAAAGGCATATCGCCTAGATCATAGATGAAAGTAAAATCCATATACAAACTGGTGATGTCTTCGCTAATAGTGTAACGGTTATTCTGTAAGCTCGTCTCGATAGGGTTGCCAGAATCCGCTAAGAAATCGACATAGGCATCACCATCATAGGTATAAAACGTATCGATTAGGCCAGGGAAGAAGTTTTTAGCCGTAAATGATTCAAAACCGATCGTATCAACAGGCGCTGGTGTGCCATATCCACAAAAAGCACACTGGCTACCGTAGATTTGAAACGCTGATTTTTCACGCTCCTGACGATAAACACCAAACTGCGCTTTTTGGAATACATCTGAATTGGCCAAGTACACAAAATCCGCTTTAAATTCGGTGATCTCATCTTCATCAGTAAAAAACAGACCTTTCTCATTATAATGTAAACGAGCACGATCAGCAGCGGGTAAGCTACCGTTTTCAAAGCCATCATGTTGCACGGTAGGCACACTGCCAGTGCCGTCAAATGCATAGTTATTGATCATGCCCACTACGTTGAAACGATCTTTACCGGCACGGTCGTTTTCAGCTGAAGACGTTGACACGTCAAAGGTACCTTTAAGTTGAGGCGTAATATCCCATTCAACATTTACACCAAAACCATCGCTTTGTGAATCGCGGGTATTACGGGTATGAGATACAAAATCACTTGCTGGATCGCCGCTGCCTTGATGCAAGCCAATTACCTGGTTGAAAGCCAACAATGTTCCCGTTTCTGAGTCAATGGTGGCACTTCCAACACGATCAGGCTCGAACCAGGACGCCAAATCAGTTACTTGCGAATCTACTTCAAATTTCGACACAAACCCGTCAAGGGTAATGCTAACTTCTTCAGATGGCGCGAATTGGAATACCAAACTTGCGTTTGTGCGCGTGCGCTGTTGTTGATCAACAGTTTGATCCCAGTTACGAGGAATATAGGCATTGTTGAACAACACACCATCGTCACGGTTAGAGATAGTTTGACCACCACGCCAGCCCGCTGTTGATATTGCATTAATCTGTACATCACGCTCTTGGCGACTTACCGCTAACAACACGCCCATTTTGTCTTCATTGAAGGTATTGCTTACTAAAAATGAGGCTGAAGGCGACGTTTCTTCAGACAAACTTTCGTACATGCCTTTTACTGAGCCGATAAGCTGGAAGCCTTCATAGTCAAATGGGCGGGCAGTAGATACGTTAATTGTGGCACCTATACCACCTTCTTGCAGATCAGCACGAGTACTCTTGTAAACATCAGCACCCGTAATTTGATCTGCAGCTAGTACATCAAAGTTAAATTCACGGCCACCGCTATCGGTGGCTAATTGCCGACCGTTAACCAACACAGTATTAAATTGTGGTCCAAAGCCACGTACTGTAACTGCCTGACCTTCACCGCCACTGCGATCAATCGATACTCCGGTAATACGCTGCAGTGATTCAGCCACGTTCAAGTCGGGAAATTTACCTAAATCTTCTGCAGCAATACCGTCAGAAACAATAAGTGCTTCTTTTTTGTCTGACATGGCTCGTTTCAAACTACTGACGATACCACGCACTTCAATGACTTCCATATTGCTACCATCAGCTGCTTGTTGCGCTGTTGCCTGCATAGATAAACCGGCAACTGCAGGTATTAATAAAGCGGTTTTAACCGCTGTCCAAAGATATGATTTTTTCATGGGTGTGCCCCGTTGTGTCCTGTTAATAGATCTGGTCTTTGTCGGCGCTGTACAATATTAGTGTTGGTTTAGTATGACTTGTACAACTATGGCTTATAATTTGATGTTACTCAGCTCACCAACTATATGTATGTTAAATAGTATTAATACAACTTGTCAACAAAGAAGTAACATAATCAAGATAGTCAGTAACTATCGAAAAAAACAGCTTATCCCCACTAAAATCAATGAAAACAGGTATTTAATCTCTATAACAGGACGTTTAACTGTACTCGGTGCATTTTTATTTTCTTACTAAAACAACGCAATTATGTGAATATTATCTATCAGTTAATTAAAAGTAAAATTCCCTTAACACCTATTTACATTGGTGTAGAGGTGTACTGTGCTACCTGTTCGTCTGAATTAAATACGAGTGTAACCTCAAAAATAATTTAAATAATACTATTTATATGTTTTTAACAATCGTTTAAAATATATAATCATTGTTTATCGCTATATTCAGTCCTCATTTAAGGAACCAAAATGACGCAACCTGCCGTACAATTCATCGCATTACACGGGCGCAACAGCAGCCTTATTCTCGACGTCGGGTTTGCCGCTCCACAAATCATTTACTGGCGGGCAAAATTATCTGCGCAAACAACGGGGGAAATGATGCGGGCATTGCGCTTGCGACAGGAAGCGCCGGTATCCCCCAAAGAAGAGCTAAAATTAAGTATTACACCCACTTCGGGTCAAGGTTTCACCGGATCACCGGGCTTAAGTTTACATGGTGATGCCGACCAGTGGGCGGCAAATCCTCTTTTACACAGCGTCGACCAACTTGATGCACAAAGTGTGGTTATCACCAGCGTGGACACTGCTCGTGGCATTAAGGTCACCGTGACGATTAGGTTGGATGAACAAAGCGATGTATTAACGTTTAATACTCAAGTGACCAATAACGCACCACAAGCCATAACTATTGATTGGTGTGCTGCGGCTACCATTGCCACACCACAGGATTTCAATCAGATCGTTGGCTTTGAAGGTCATTGGGCAGGTGAATTTCAACAACACTCCCTGGAGCAGTTTTTTGGCTCTTATGTCCGTGAAAACCGCCGGGGAAAAACCTCACACGATAGCTACCCAGCCTTATTGCTGCATCCTAAAACGACCAACCAGGCTCAAGGTGAAGCCTACGGCTTTCATTTAGGTTGGAGTGGTAATCACAAAATTGTGGCTGAAAAAATGGCCGATGGCCGCGCTTATGTGCAAATGGGTGAGTTGTTATTCCCTGGTGAAATCAGCCTCGATAGTGGACAAAGTTACCAATCACCTACCTTATTCGCCAGTTACAGTAATGAGGGTTTATCAGCCCTTTCACGGCAATTTCATCGTTACGTGCGCAATCATATTATCCGTCAAAGTGTGCATGACAAACCTCGCCCTGTGCATTACAACACCTGGGAAGGCATTTACTTCAAACATGATCTTGGCACATTAAAAGATTTAGCCCAGCGCGCTGCCCAAATGGGCGCAGAACGTTTTGTGTTAGATGACGGTTGGTTTAACGGTCGTGATGACGATACCGCGGGTTTAGGCGACTGGTTTGTTGACAAAAAATATTACCCTGAAGGTCTAACCCCACTGATCGATCACGTCAAAGCCCAGGGCTTAGAATTCGGTTTATGGTTTGAACCTGAAATGGTTAACCCCGATAGTGAACTTTATCGTCAACATCCACAGTGGGTGCTAGGCAATGAAATCCACAAGCAAGTCGATTCTCGCAATCAACTGGTCTTAGATTTGTCCCGTCCAGAGGTCTTTGCTTATCTCTATGAGCGCTTGCATACCTTGCTCACTGAATATGACATCAGCTATATAAAGTGGGATATGAACCGAGATTTAAACCATCAAGGTGATCACTCAGGCAAGCCTGGTGGTCATAACCAGATCCATGCTTTATATCGTTTACTTGATACCCTTCGTGCCGCTCACCCAAATGTTGAGATTGAAAGCTGTGCCTCTGGCGGTGGTCGGGCTGATTATGGCATATTGGCCCGTACCGACCGGGTATGGACTTCAGATTCTAACGATGCTTTGGAGCGTTTGAAAATTCAAAACGGATTTTCATATTTCTTACCCTCAGAATTAATGGGCTCCCATGTCGGCCCCCGTGAATGCCATATCACGCACCGTACCGTCAGTATGGAAATGCGTGCATCTGTGACCTTGTTTGGGCATATGGGCATGGAAATGGACTTGCGTGAGCTGACAGATGCAGAGAAAATCGAACTCAAAGCCATGACGGATTTATACAAGCAACATCGCGCTTTGGTGCACAGCGGCGATCTGTACCGCTTAGAATTACCTGAATATATGAACGGCTTAGGTATTGTGGCCAAAGATAAGACTCAGGCGTTATTTTCTTGTAGTTTGGTCGCTTGCAGTCATGCATCTTTACCGGATCAGTATCTGTTTAGCGGCCTGGATAAAGAAACGCGTTATAAGGTTGATATTATTTGGCCAATTAAAAATGTTGAAAAATGGCCAAAATCTGTATTATTTGGTTTTGCAAACCATCTTGGCGCCGTTGATGGGCATACCTTCAGTGGTGAAATTTTAATGCAATTGGGTTTACAACTTCCACTGTTAACGCCTCAAAGCAGCCTGATTTTTCATCTGACAAAAGTGTAAATAATCACACACGTCAGCGCCAAAATTACAGGCCTGAACCGGTTAAGTTAACCTCTTGTACAGGTGAAGTGACCGGTATTGCTCTTTAAACTGTTAATTAACAGGGCAATGGCTCACCTATTTAGAGGGATCCGCTATATCACTCTGGCCCATTCGCAGAGTAACCACATTTCTGACTCGTCTTATAATGATAACCCTAAGTGGCAGGGCTTGAGCCCTTTTGGCAAAGAGCTGGTCAGTGAGATGAATAATATCGGTATCATGGTTGATGTGTCGCATATCCCTGATGCGGCTTTTTACCAGGTGATCGAAACGAGCAAGGCGCCGGTCATAGCATCTCACTCATCCCTGCGCAGATTTACCCCTGAATTTGAGCGCAATATGGATGATGAAATTCTCAAAGCGCTGGCTAAAAATAATGGGGTTATGCAAATCAATTTTGGTTCCGGTTTTGTCAGCGAAGTGGCACCAAATTGGCGCAATATGATGAAGGCGAAACAAAAGGAATTAGAAGAAAGCGCAAGCAAAGATAGTCCAAAGTGAACCAACTTTGAGGCCGACTATAAGGCGTGAAATTCCTTCCCCTATGCGACTGTGGCAACGTACTGGAACAATTGGCCATGTGGTAAAGCTAGTCGGTATAGATCATGTGGGTATAGGCTCGAATTTTAACGGTGTGGGAGACACCTTACCTGAAGGCTTAAAGGATGTGGCTAACTACCTCAACCTGATACAAGGTTTGCTGGATCGGGGTTATTCCACCCCGGATATCAAAGAAATATTAGGCGAGAATTTTTACGCGTATGGCAAGCCGTAGAAACCTACGGCGAACAACATTAATTACACACAGTAAAAACGAGCAAAACAGCCTACTTACCTAAACTGTAAAATGGGCTTTTTGATACTCACCTACACCAATTTTAACACAGGGTTATTTTGCGCCTTCACCCCGGTAAAAGTTCATTCCCGTCGCCCAGCGATCAGCGAAACCAGGCCAGGACTCCGTCAGCTGACCACTGCTGTCTTTAATCTGGGTGGCACTATCTCGTTTGGGTAAATAAGCACATTTACTGTCATCGCTTTTCAAAAAGCAATCCAAAAAGGCCAGGCTCATGTGTTTATTAATGCGGTTTAGCTGTTCGTTATTCCAGCTCGGTTCAATATAATGTCCTAAATCTGCATCTGTCTCATAAGCCACTTTCGGCGCAGGATGAGGGGCGATATTGTGCCGCGCATTTTCGTACACCAATAAGTATTTATCTTTACTACCCGTTTGCTCAAACAACTTTTTAACACCCTTTTCGTAACCGGAAATATCATCCTGATCACCTGATACATAAAGGCTTGGCACGGTTATCTGTCCCATAGATTTAACATCATGCACGGCTGATTCTCCGCCCCATGGTGCATAAGCAATCATGGCTTTCCAGCGACTATCCACCTCTGCACGACCAGCATGGCAGCTGTTAAACACCGGCACTAACTGCTTGGCAGAATCCTCGGGAAAGCCCAGGCGCTGCAAACCTTCAGGGGTAAAGGCGTAACATGAGCCAATCGTATTAACGGCTCCAAAGCCACCCATTGAATAACCTATGATAGCGGCATGTTCAGTATCAGTTATCTTGGTTAGCGCAGAGTCATGTTGACTGAAATAATCCAAGACAAACTGCTGATCTCGCGCTCTATTGATTAAAGTGCTGGGGAAACCTGAAAATCCGGATTTCACAAAATCCACATCCCCGGTAGTTGAATCAGTATGATCAATGCCAACTACCACATAACCATGGCTGGCCAGGTGTTCTCCCAGGTAATACATAATGGTGCGATAACCCGTATAACCGTGAGATAACACCACCAGAGGAAACTGCCCTGACGCTTGTTCAGCCACATTTCTGTGACTGGCACCTAACAGGCTAAAAGGTTTGTGCAGGCGGGTCACATTTTCATAGCTTGCAAGGGGTTCATCCTTAGCGCTATCCACCGCTGGGTACCACACTTCAAGCGTCAGGCGCCGGTCTTGTACTGAGGTAAAGGTTTGCGTATTGAGCTGTTTTTCGTGAACCACTTCCAGAGTTTTCACCCCTACCGGGTATTTCCCCTCTTTAGCTAACTCAGGAGTGATAGAAGGTTGCAGCGTATATAACTGCTCGGCGCTGTGCACCTGTAAAGTAACGAGTGACAAGCTTAATGTGGTTGTTCCGCACAACGATAAAGCGAAACCTATTATTGTGCCTCTGATTGTCATCAGTCATCCTCTGAATGTTATGTATGGTAAAAATGGGATCTGTAGCTTGGGGATCATGGCATGTTCGCCAACACTTAAAGTTGATGGGTGCCAACACACCGCCTTCAATTTATATTATTTGTACTATTTAATGCAAGTAGCAATGACGATCGTTATTTATTACTTGGAGGGATCGACCTGGCCGCCAATACTGTTATTGATCCTAAACCAACCGGCAATACTGTAGCGGTGGCGTTTAGCGACACGAACCTCATGGGGAAATTGCTCACTTAAAAACAAGATACATTGATTAAAATTCGGCGCGACCGTTAAAAAAGGGTATGGCTGATCACCATGAAACATAAGCAATTCACCCTGATCATCAGGCAACCAGGCTTGGTTCAGATACACAATACTGCTTAATACCCTATTACTGCGTCCATGAAACGCATCCACATGGCGCTGATAGAAATCCCCCGGGCCATAATAGGCATAATGACTTTCATAGTCGAACAGACCCAAAAACAGCTGACGGTTAATGGCTATCCGTACTTGTTCCATACATTGTAGGTAGGATTTTTGCGCCACACTTGAACCGTCTAACCAGGAAATTCTATCGTTGCGGATAGTGGAATTTATATGTTCTAGCTGCTCCCGACCAATGGCTGCCTGCTTGAAATCCAGCGTGGTATCATTGACCACTTCCTGCAACAAGGACAAGGCAATGCTTTGGGGTAAAAAATCGACAATAACACTGTAGCCTTGCTGTGTTAATTCAAGGCAAATTTGTGCTATTTTTTGTTCATCAAACTTCAGGGCTGTGTATACCGACATGAGCTGAGTTGTTCCAGGTAAAAGAGCATCGGTGGTGGACACCATATACGGCAACAGGGTTATTTGATTTTGTGCCGTTTAGACGCTGTACGGGTTTCAATATAGGTCAATAAAATAAGTGTGGCATCGCTGCTGGCGCGATGTCGACTCTCGCACAGGCTTGCAAACAGCCTGTCTTTGGTTGGGTGCCATAAATCCATTTGCGTTTCATTTAATATCACTTCCAGTGGGCTAATTTTAAAACTCATAGAGATCCCTGCACTTTCATACAGGCGGTTTAACCAAGGACTATCGACCACCCAACCATCTGAGTATACGGTTTGTGCGCCAAGTAGCTGGTTCAGTTCCAGACAGACTTGGTTAACACTTACCCCCTTATCAACCAGTACGCTGCGACTGAGACCGTGCAACGCCTGGGCTTCTTTACTCCAGTGTCGCCAATCTGGCTGGGGCTTGATCAGGCGACAAAAATGTTGCTCAGCACTCAAAGCAACGCCAATTTCAATTGGATAACTGTCGCTGCCAAACCCACTGGCTTCAATATCAATGATGACCGGTGTAAACGGCTTACCAACCTTTGCGGGGGACGCACCAAGCGGTGTGTTAATCAATGGTATCCACTCCTTAAAAGCTAAAGTGACTTATGCCAAGCCCCAACATCACGAAAAGGTCAGCCCCAACTGATAGAGGCTGTTTTTCTTGATACCAAACTGTTCGGCGGTAATAGCTGCGGCTTTTTTAGGTGGCAACTCTAGCATCAACGCTTTGAGCAGTTTAACGGCTTCTGCTGAAATCGCATTGGCATCGTGTTTATGGCCGCCGATCATCAATACAAATTCTCCCCGTTGATGGTTTGTATCCGCCAGCAACCAGGTCAGGACTTCTTCAGCAGTGCCGCTGTAAAACGTTTCAAAGGTTTTGGTTAGCTCTTTGGCCAGTACCATAGGTCGCTTTGCCCCCAATGTATCCACGATACAACTTAGGGTATTGGCCACCCGCCTGGGGGATTCGTAAAATATACAGGTACTGGTTTCACGTTCCAGGGCTTTAAGAGCTTGACTTTTCGCTTGAGCCTTGGCCGGTAAAAAACCTTCAAACCTGAAGCTGTCTGTGGCTAGTCCTGCCGCGCATAATGCTGTCGTTACCGCACACGCACCAGGTAAGGGGATCACTTCAAGTCCCGCAGCGCGGCATTGATTGACCAGAGAGTAACCGGGGTCACTGATAAGTGGCGTGCCTGCATCTGAAATCAAGGCAATATTTTGCCCCATTTTCAGTTTTTCAATAAGCTGTATCGCCCGCTGACTTTCATTATGATCGTGCAGGGAAATTAAGCGCGTTTTAATATCGTAATGCTGAAACAGGCGTTGACTATGTCTGGTGTCCTCTGCGGCGACTATATCTACTTCGTTGAGAATGCGCACTGCGCGTAAGGTCATGTCTTCTAAATTGCCAATAGGCGTGGGGACGATATAAAGCTTTCCTGAATTTACCACTGCGTTACGCCTTTTAAGTATTTGGTTACGTCACTGTTTAAGTAACGTTGAAAATATTTTTGTTCTGTGTATTTTACCTTATATTTCTACTAAAAGGCTGTACCTTAACAGGTAGATATTTGTCGTCTATGGTATAAACTATCGGTCGAATTAGTAAGATGCTGAGTGAGCACGTTTTTAATGAATTTAAGTAGAGCAATCCTAATAACAAGCGTCATCTTATTTTCAGTTTCATGTAGTACTGATGTAAGTAAAAAAACCCGTACTCCTATCACTATCATCGAGGGGGATGTTGAACGGGATAGCCAGTATTATCTCGAACAGGCAAAACAAATGCATGATAAAAGCGATAGCATGCAGCGTAATGCGTTTTTACTGCAAGCTGCACAAAGCTTACAGACTCAGAATCAATGTCAGCAAAGCATCAAGTTGTTGCACGTCATTGAGCCAGAATTATATGACCTATCCCAGCAAAGCTGGGGCCAACTGCTGTTAGCAGAGTGTTATATGCAACTTCCCTCTCCTGCCCTGTTCCAGGCACAAGCACTGGTCGCCAATATTGCCCAGACCACAGGCTTCGAATACAGAATTCATGCCCTTAAAGCCAAATTCGATTTGCATAATAAACACTGGTTAAGCGCCGCAAAAAACGTGTTCGCCAGCGCTGAGCTGAATAAACTCACAAGTGAGTTTATCTGGGAAATACTCAAAAATCTGGATAGTAAACAGCTTGAACAAGCCCGCTTACGAGAACCTCAGTTACAAGCCTGGATCCAGTTGGCTATTATTACACAAAGATATGGCCTACACCCTGAAAAACTCAAGTCTGCCCTGGCCCAATGGCAAAGCCGATACCCAGAGCATCCACTGAACCTGTTCCCACCTGAAGAAGTGCTCGCAGCCATAACGTTACCCATTATCAATCCAGCTAAGGTGGCCGTTTTATTGCCTCTCACCGGTCGGCTAGGCACCCAGGGCAGTGCCATTAAAAATGGGATTTTGGCTGCTTATCTACAGAGCTTCTCCGCCGTTACTGACGCAGAAGATGTCAGTGGTAATATGAAAGGTAAATCTGCAGTAAGGCAGATTCATTTTTTTGATTCAGCATTGAAAACCCCGGCACAACTCAATGCACTGGTAGCGGATTACGATTTTATTATCGGCCCTCTGCTTAAGGAAAATATCGCTGAACTTATGGAGTTGTTACCTCGTGACAAACCGTTATTGGCGCTTAACAGAATCGAAGTAGCGCCACAAAACGGTTTGGCAGAAGTACCACTGCCCAAGCGATTTCCTCAGCCTAATAGCACTGTTAAGTCAACTGAACGTCCCAAAGAGCTAACAAGAATCCCCACGCACGAGACCTATTTTTTTGCACTGGCTCCGGAAGACGAAGCAAGTCAACTGGCAAAAAATATACGGGCCAAAGGTTACAAACACCCTATAGTTCTGGCCGCCGACACCAGCACCACCCAGCGCATGTCTGAAGCGTTTTTACAACAGTGGGCCAGTGAGGAAGAGCTCGAAGATTATCCAGCAGTAGATCATGCCACCTTTACCGATAGTAAAAATATGCGCCAGCAGGTGTCCGAGTTATTGGATGTCAGCCAAAGTAAGACCAGGGTAAAACAAATAGAAAGTTTGACCACAACCGAAGTCTATAAAGTAGAGCGCAACCGCCGGGACGTGGATGCCATAGTACTGTTTGCCAATCCGGAGCAAACGGAGTTATTAAATCCCATTATAGAATCCAGTTTAAGTCCCTTTACCGGAGGAGCCATTTCAGTTTTTGCGTCGTCCAGAAGTCATAGCCTGGATCTGACCAAAAATAGTATTCGTGACTTACGTAATCTGACTTTTATCGATATGCCATGGATGCTGCCTGCTCACCCCTGGCAATCACTGGCAGAGCAAACTACCCATTTATGGCCTCAACCCCAAGACACTCTGTTACGCTTATTTGCCATGGGTTACGATGCTTACAGTTTGCTACCGCTACTGCGCCACTTGCACGTATTGCCACACAATTCTATTTCGGGTCTAACCGGTACCCTGAGTATCAATACTCGAGGGGAAGTCCAAAGAGTGCTTCCCTGGGCTAAAGTTACCCTGGACCGGGTCACCCTCATTGCAATGGATTAAACAAAAATTGTCCTCTTTGATAGGTAGCAGAGCCGAGTCAGCCGCTCGGATTTATCTTGAACAACAGGGCTTGATTTTTATTAACCAAAACTACCGCTGTCGCAGTGGCGAAATAGATATCGTGATGCGAGATGGCGAGGAATTAGTGTTTGTCGAAGTGAAATTTCGCAGTCAGCAACAATTTGGTCACGCGGTGGAGTTTTTTCATGCTAGCAAGAGACGAAAATTTGAGTCGGCAATACAACATTATTTAATGGATAACAGTTTAAACCCTACGTTAGTTGCCCATAGAATTGATATAATTGGCATTGAATTATGTGGCAGCAACCAAAACAAGATTAGCTGGTTAAAATATGTGTAAGCCTAACCGCAGTAAACGGAGAACAAATGTTAGATAGTATAAAGGCTAACTTTACCGAAAGTATTCAAACCAAAATAGCCTCTCTTGAGGTGTTGCCAGAACCTATAGGTCATGCAACACAAATGATGGTTAATGCTCTTATCAACGGTAACAAGATTTTGTCCTGTGGTAATGGGGGATCAGCCAGCCATGCGCAAAGTTTTTCTGCAGAAATGCTCAATCGCTATGAACGTGATAGGCCCAGCTTACCGGCAATAGCGTTAACC
The DNA here is from genome assembly GCA_046709505.1 of Paraglaciecola sp. GTDB lineage: Bacteria > Pseudomonadota > Gammaproteobacteria > Enterobacterales > Alteromonadaceae > Paraglaciecola. The sequence continues at coordinate 30,597 of JBKEFM010000022.1, forward strand.
ACAGATATTTCCACTATCACCTCTATTGCCAATGATTATAGCTACGATGAAATTTTTTCTAAACAGGTTCGGGCCCTCGGTCAAGCCGGTGATATTTTATTGGCTATTTCACCCAGTGGTGGTTCACGAAATGTCATTAACGCCATGGAGGCGGCCCTGAGTCGTGACATGACAATAGTGGCCCTAACTGGCCAGGATGGTGGTGAAATGGCGGGGCTATTAGGGCCAAGCGATGTTGAAATCCGGGTCCCCTCCAGTCGAGATATTCGTATTGAGGAAGTACATTTGCTGGTGATCCATAATCTTTGCGAAGGAATAGATGATTGTCTGTTTCCAGAAAGTTCATAGGAGTCATATTTTGTTAAAATACAGTTCAAAAATACTGGGGATCACCTTACTTTCCCTAAGCCTATTGCAAGGCTGTGCCGCCTTATTAGTCGGTGCTGGTGTTGGCGCAGTCTCAGCAGCCCATGATAGACGAACTTTAGGTACGCAATTGGATGACAAAACCATCGCCAGTCGTATTGCTATCGCCCTGTCTGAAAACAAAGCCATAGAAAAACAGGCTAATATTAATGTGCACGTATTTAACGGTTCAGTATTACTGGTGGGGCAGGCTCCCAATGAGAGCCTCATTCGCCAGGCTCAACAACTGGCGGAATCAATCAATAACGTAGATAAACTACATAATCAGGTCCGCCTGGCTGCACCCATTTCAGCTAGTACCACTGCTCATGACATGTGGCTAACCTCGAAAATTAAAGCCAAGCTAATAGCGGATAAAAGTGTAGACGGGTTTCATATTCATGTAGCGGTGGAAAATTCAGAAGTGTTTTTAATGGGTTTAGTCAGTAACAAAGAGGCAAGTAGTGCTGTCAACAGCGCCAGAAACGTTGCTGGCGTGACGCAAGTGATCAAAGCCTTCGAGTATTTATAGACTTTACTCGGTGCCCCAATGTGTACTGGCATCCATCAAGATTTTGACTCCAAAGTTAATCGTCACTACGGTTTACTTTTGGTAAATACTTCGAACATTAATAAACGCATCAACTGCCATCTATTACTACACTGGCCCGATGGTAAACCACTGGGTGTGCAGGCAATAAAAAAGGCGCACAATGCGCCTTTTTGTTATCAATACAATTTATTTCACTACCGTGAGAGTCGGTTTGCCTTTTTTGGGCGTATCTGTATTCGGGTCTGGCTTATCTTCCGAGCTTTTAGCTACTGCCAAAGTCGGTTTTTTCGACGGCGGAGCAGGTATTTCATCAAACTCCTCTTCAACCGTAAATACCGTGCCAGCACCATTTTCTTTAGCGTAGATCGCCAATACGGCCTGACAAGGTACAACCAGATTACGAGAGATCCCGCCAAAGCGTGCATCAAAGGTAATTTCTGCATTACCCATAATTAAATTGCCACAAGACGCCGGGGATACATTTAACACAATCTGGCCGTCCCGTACGTGATCCTGGGGTACCGAGGTTCCAGGAGCATGAGCGTTAACCACTATATATGGCGTAAAGTTGTTATCAACAATCCATTCATAAAATGCACGTAATAAATAAGGTTGATTCGATGTCATCGGCTGCTCCCCCCATTTCTATAATGGATTGTGGATTTCCCGTTCTTGATCGGTCAAAGATGCCTTAAAAGAACTTCTCTCAAATATGCGATTCATATAACTGCGTACATCCTTACTACCATTACCTGTCAGTTCAATTCCCAAAGCTGGTAATCGCCACAATAGCGGTGCCAAATAACAATCTACCAGACTGAATTCTTCACTCATAAAGAAAGGCGTTTCGGCGAATAGAGGCGCCATACTTAATAGTGCCTCACGTAATTCTGCACGAGCTGGAGCAACATCACCTTGTTTTTTCAATATTTTTGCCGCTAACGAGTACCAGTCATTTTGAATTCTATGCATGGTCAGGCGACTCTGTCCACGAGAAACCGGATATACAGGCATAAGCGGTGGATGAGGAAAGCGCTCATCAAGGTATTCCATGATGATATGCGAATTATATAATATCAGCTCTCTGTCAACCAAGGTCGGTAATGTACCGTAAGGATTCAGATCAATAAGATCTTCTGACAAACTACCAGGAACGATGTAATTTATTTCAACGCCCACACCCTTTTCAGCAAGTACAATACGTACTTGATGACTGTAAATATCAATGGTGTCTGAAAATAACGTCATGATAGAACGTTTATTGGTGGCTACAGCCATTAAGCTTTCTCCTACATTTAAATCTTTGGCCAATAAGTACCAAAGATCCAATTATCACCGTCTAAAACAAGACTCTACTTAGAGTTTCAGACAGCAGAACGGTAAATTAATCTACCAGTGATAAGTAAGGGGCTCAAGAGCCCCTTATAATTTTTGCGCATTATACATCAAGTTTTGCAGAATTAATGCACATCCCGCCAATATTCTTTTTTCAGCAGGTAAATCAATACCAGGAAGACTAGCAGGAAGATCATTACCCAACGCCCGATACTTTCTGACTCCAGGCGTGAGGGCTCACCAGTATAAACCAGGTAATTAACCAAATCTAATACCGCTGTATCATACTCTTGTGGACTAAGCTCACCACTGCCATCAGACTGAAGTCCGACATAACGGTCAACCATTTCTCCATCGACCAAACGTTTTTCAGTGGTTTTTCTTGGTACGCCTTGTAGTTCTTGCAACACATGGGGCATGCCGACTTCAGGAAAGACCAAATTGTTAACTCCAAAAGGACGACTGTCGTCTGCATAGAAAGTGCGTAAGTAGGTGTACAACCAATCGGCGCCGCGTACTCGTGCCACCAGGGTTAAATCTGGTGGTGGCGCTCCAAACCATTTAGCTCCAGATTCAGTTGGCATACCATTTTTGATATATTCACCGGGCTTTTCACCAGTAAATTGCAAATTTTCCTGGCCTAATTCCATGGGAATACCCAAGTCATCAAATGCACGTTGATAACGCTGATATTGCATTTGGTGACAACCAAGACAGTAGTTCATGAACACCTTGGCGCCATTTTGCAATGATGCCTTATCGGTTAAATCATAATTAGCCGTATCCAGATGAACACTACCACCGGCGGCCAAAACAGCATTAGGTAACATCAAAGCGAGTATGAATAATAATTTCTTCATTTCGTGATCCTCGCTGGAACTGGCTTAACAGACTCGTTTTTGCTGTATATCCACAACAAAAAGAAGAAGCCGAAATACATGATGGTCAGTATTTGTGAAGCGGTGATTTTCCAAGCTTCTTGAGGTGTGCCCCCTAAGTAGCCCAAGAAAATAAACACGCCTGCGAAGGTCATTAGATTCCAGGAGTGTAGGCCACAACGATAGCGCCACGACTTGACTTTTCCCCGATCGATCCAAGGTAATAATGCCAAGGCAATGATAGCGGCGAACATACAAACAACTCCACCTAACTTATGAGGCACCGCTTTTAAAATGGCGTAAAAAGGGGTGAAATACCAAACAGGGAAGATATGTGTAGGTGTTTTCAACGGGTTAGCAATCTCAAAATTAGGATGCTCAAGGAAGTAGCCGCCCATGCCCGGATTGAAGAACATGACATAACAGAATGCCAGTAAGAAAAAGGCAAAGCCCACTAAATCTTTAAGTACTATATGCGGGAAGAAGGGCACAACATCTCCAATAATGTCGTATTTGTTTGTATAATATTCATGGATTTTATACTTAGTTTTTTCTTCTTCTTTTAGCGAACCTTTCTTGCGTTTGACATCCGTACCATCTGGATTGTTCGAACCCACTTCGTGTAGCGCAACTATATGTAAGAACACTAAAATCACAATGACCAATGGCAAGGCAATAACATGTAAGGCAAAGAAACGGTTTAGTGTGGCACCGGAGATAACATAATCCCCCTGTATCCAAATCACTAAATCAGGACCTATAACCGGAATAGCACTGAACAAAGAAACAATAACCTGGGCTCCCCAGTACGACATTTGTCCCCAGGGTAATACGTAGCCCATGAAAGCTTCAGCCATCAGCGCCAAATAAATAAACATACCAAATAACCACAGCAATTCTCTTGGCTTTTGATAAGAGCCGTAGATCATACCTCTGAACATATGCATGTAGATGACAATAAAGAAAGCAGATGCGCCAGTACTGTGCATATAGCGTAACAACCAGCCATACTCCACATCACGCATAATGTATTCAACTGAGGCAAAGGCGCGCTCAGCTGAAGGCTCAAAGCTCATCGTTAACCAGATACCAGTGACAATTTGGTTAACCAAAACAATGGTCGCTAGAAAGCCAAACATATACCAAATATTCATATTTCTTGGTGCAGGGTATTCAAGCGCGTGCTGGTTTGCTACGCGCATTACTGGCAGACGATATTCAATCCAATCCATCAAATTCTTAAACATATTATGCTGCCCCTTCTTGGGAACCAATCAAAATGGTGTTGTCATCGATGTACATATAAGGCGGCACCACCAAATTTAGACCTGCGGGGACGTTTTGAAATACCCGTCCTGCCATATCAAACTTGGAGCCATGGCAGGGGCAGAAGAAGCCTTCAGGCATACCTTCGACATACTCTTCAAACGCACCGTCTTTAAGATGTTGTGGCGAACAGCCCAGATGGGTACAGATCCCTACCAACACCAGGTATTCTTCTTTTAACGAACGATAGCGGTTTTTGGCAAAGGCCGGTTGCTGATCTTCTTCAGAGTTGGGATCTTTTAACTGATCTTCAACAGTGGCCAAAGAGGCAAGCAACTCTGGGGTGCGCCGTGCTATCCACACTGGCTTACTTCGCCATATCACACGAATAAGTTGCCCGATTTCAATTTTACTGATATCGGCTTCAATATCGGCCCCTGCTGTCCGAGCTTTGATACTTGGATTCCAGGATCCGATAAAAGGTATTGCTGCACCTGCTACACCAACACCGCCAACAACAGACGTGGCGATGGTCAAGAATCGACGTCGGCTATTATCTTGTGGCTGGTTTTTGGTTACAGACGAATCATTCGCATCTAATGATACATTGCTCATCCAATTATCTCCGAGGGTTGAAATTTGCTTGAACTTCATTTGCAAATTTACCAACATGGGTTAGCTGATAAAAGAAGTTCTGGTTATGTCATTAACCCAAAATGATAAAAGAAAAACCGCCATAAATAAAAGGAAATCGTCAATAAAACAAAGAAATACCGATACTTATGCAGAATTCATGTTTATCTGTTTTTTTAGCGCAAAAAATGAGCAAAAAAAACCCGGCAGAAGCCGGGTTTTATGGTAATGATAATGATTAACGTTTTGAGAATTGTGGACGCTTACGCGCTTTATGAAGACCCACTTTCTTACGTTCAACTTTACGTGCATCACGAGTAACAAAGCCAGCTTTTCGTAAGGCTGGACGAAGTGTCTCGTCAAATTCCATCAGGGCACGTGTAATACCGTGACGAATTGCACCAGCTTGGCCGCTTATGCCACCACCAGCTACTGTTACATATAAATCAAACTTTTCAGTCATTTCAACCAATTCTAGTGGTTGACGAACGATCATACGTGCAGTTTCACGACCAAAAAATATATCTAGAGGACGTTTGTTTACAACGATGTTACCACTACCCGCGCGAAGAAAAACACGAGCTGTAGAGCTTTTGCGACGACCAGTGCCGTAGTATTGAGTATCTGCCATTTTCTATGTTCCTTAAATGTCTAAGACTTGAGGCTGTTGAGCAGCGTGTTTATGCTCAGGACCAGCGTAGACTTTCATTTTGCGGAACATATCGCGTCCAAGAGGACCTTTTGGCAACATACCTTTAACCGCTTTTTCAATGATCATCTCTGGTTTGTGGGCTTGTAACTTTTCAAAGTTAGTCTCTTTAAGACCGCCTGGATAACCAGTGTGTGAGTAGTAAATCTTGCCCTTGGCTTTATTGCCAGTAACAGT
>JBKEFM010000023.1:0-36534 GCA_046709505.1 Paraglaciecola sp.
CCAAGGTTGTCCGTTTACTGTGTTCCAATGCCTGTAGCAAATTCACCGCTGATTTTTCGCCCATGCGCTCCATACTGGCTAATTGCGCAATATCCAGACTGAAAAAGTCTGCGGGTGTTTTCACCTTATGTAAATCCACCAGTTGTTCAATGAGCTTATCACCCAAACCGTCAACATCCAGGGCTTTACGGGAGGCAAAATGCTTCATGGCCTCTTTACGTTGGGCCGGGCAATACAGTCCTCCGGTGCACTTTGCCACCACTTCATCAGCCAGCTTTTCCACTGCTGAATCACAAACCGGGCAACGCACGGGAAAGACTATTTCAGTGGCATCCGCCGGGCGCTGCTCAGTCACCACCCCCACCACTTTGGGGATCACGTCACCGGCACGACGAATGATCACGGTATCGCCAATTTTGATACCCAGGCGCTGTATTTCATCCTGGTTATGCAAGGTTGCGTTTGACACTGTCACCCCACCGACGAAGGTTGGCTCCAGACGGGCAACAGGGGTTATCGCCCCTGTCCTGCCTACCTGAAATTCCACATCGATAAGCTTGCTCATCTCTTCCTGAGCGGGAAACTTTTGGGCTATCGCCCAACGGGGGGCTCGCGCCACAAAGCCTAATTCTTGTTGCAAGGCTACATCGTCGACCTTAAACACCACACCGTCTATGTCATAGCTCAACTGGTCACGCACTTGGGCCATTTCATGGTAATAGGCTATACATTGCCCGGCCCCGTCTGCCACAGACAATTCTTTACTTAAGGGTAAACCCCACGCACTCAGTTGAGCTAACCTGCCTGAATGGGTGCTAGCCAGGGGTTGTTTTTCATTTTCCACCAGTCCTAATGAATAGCTATAAAACATCAATGGTCGCGCGGCCGTAATTTTTGGATCCAGCTGACGTAAGCTACCTGCTGCAGCATTACGGGGATTCACAAAGGCTTTTTTACCTTTTGCCCGTTGTGTCTCATTGAGTTTCACAAAACCACTGCGGGTCATGATCACTTCGCCTCTTACTTCAAGACGCCGGGGATAATTGTCACCCCGCAAAGTCAAAGGTACATTGGCGATAGTGCGCACATTGCTGCTGATATTTTCCCCTACCCGGCCATCTCCCCGGGTGGCACCGCGTACCAATTTCCCCTCTTCATAGAGTAGGCTTACTGCCAAGCCATCGAGCTTCGGTTCACAGCTAAACTGGATGCTTATGTCACGTTTTAAACGATCCTTTACCCGTTTTTCAAACGCCAACACAGACGGTTCGTCAAAAGCGTTATCCAAAGAAAGCATGGGCACTTCATGTTCAACCTGCTCAAAGGCTGTCAGCGCCTGTCCTCCGACCTTCTGAGTCGGGGAGTCGGCGGATAATAGCGTTGGATGTTGCGTTTCTATCGCCTGTAGTTCTTGCATCAAGCGATCATATTGTGCATCAGGTACAGTAGGTTCATCCTGCACATAGTACCGGTAATTATATTCGTTGATCTTAGCGATCAGTTGTTCTAGCCGTTGTTGGGGCGAGAGCGCAGTAGCCATGCGAAGATTCCATTGACAGTCAATTTTAAAAGGGATGATAGGATCACAAGTGACAAACCGCCTTAGCGGTTTGCCAGGCGCTTACGCTCGAAGTCGCGGATCCTTTCTACATATTGTTGCAAGCCTTGTTTACTGAGCACGCTGCGATGTCCGTCGAGGATTTGCCCGTGAAACTCATCGGCAATTTTACGGGCGGCGTTGTGCATCATATTAAACACTTGGTGAGGATCGCCCTCTATGGGCAATATCATAAACAAGGACACGCCCTGGGTGGTGAAATTCTCCAGGCTATCGATATCAAACACGCCAGGTTTAAACATATTGGCCAGACTGAACAGTACCGGTCCTTTGCCATTGGCATTAACGTGGCGGTGAAATATCTCCTGATCACCAAATTTAAACCCCAGGGTTAATAACATCGGTAATAGAGCCGAGCCCAGTATAGGTTGATCACCCACCGCTTTGACATTGAGCACGAGCACTTCCTGGGCAGGCGTTTCAGAAGGGGCACTTTGGCTTTCGGACTGCACTTTTTGCCGTGGGTTCATCCCACCCTTATTTTGAAAATCGGTGCGTAACTGAGCCTTTGGCGGTTGAGGCTCTTTTCGTTTGCCGCCAGCACTGGCTGACGGGCTAGTATCTGGTGCCAAAAATTTGGATTCCACTGGCTTATCCCCAGGCTTTTTCATCAGAAAACTAGGAGGTTCTGGCAACGAATGACCCTTTTTAACGTCTTGTACCGATTGGCCATAGGTACCGCCTTGGGTAGTATTATACTCAGGCTTAGGGTGAGTAACAACCGAAGCATATATTTTGCTAGCCGATGGGATAACGGGTTTTCCAGGCTCTTCAACTGATGGCACCAGGTCTTCAGATGAGGGTTCAGGGTCTGTGTCATCACTTGGTACAACACCAGCTGATTGACTTGCAGAACTGTCCGGTAGTGTCTCATGTTGCGCTTTTTGCTGTGCATTAACTACCCTGGACGAACCTACGCCTAGTTCATCAAATTGCTCACTATCGAAGTCTGTAGGCTCATCTGGCGACGGCCAATGCCCGTTTGAGTCCTTTTCGGCTGACAAATCATCATCATCCAGTGAAAAGCTCGGCTGCACAACCTTCCTGGCAACGGGTGCGGATTTCCCGGAGAAACGGTGTTTAGCGGATGCTTTACTATCCGTCTTGTTTTTGATTTTACTTGAGGACTTGCGGGAAACCCACAAACCATGAACCAGAACACCTGCTATGGCACAGGTGCCCAAGATAAATAAGGACCAACGTAATACATCTTCCATCGAATTAACTCATATCCTTGTTATGCTTGTGCAATGGCTAGCGCCTCGTCTACATCAACTGCGACCATGCGTGAAACGCCAGGTTCAGCCATAGTAACGCCGGTTAAATGGGTCGCCATTTCCATTGCTATTTTGTTATGGGTGATATAGATAAACTGTACATTTTTTGACATCTCTGACACCAATTTGCAAAAACGCCCTACATTGGCATCATCCAAAGGCGCATCAACTTCATCCAGCAAACAAAATGGTGCAGGATTTAAAGCAAATATTGCAAAAACCAATGATAGAGCCGTCAGCGCTTTTTCTCCACCGGAAAGCAGGTGAATGGTACTATTTTTCTTTCCCGGTGGTCTGGCCATAATAGTCACACCTGTTTCCAGTAAATCAGTATCGGTTAAATCAAGATAGGCCGAACCGCCGCCAAAGACCTTAGGGAACAAATTTTGCAGCCCTTGGTTAACTTGATCAAAAGTTGTTTTGAAACGTGTACGGGTCTCCTTGTCAATTTTGCGGATCGCCTGTTCCAATATTGCCAGTGCCGAAGTCAGATCTTCATGTTGCTCATCCAGATGCTGTTTACGTTGGGCTTGCACGTCATATTCATCCACCGCTGCCAAATTCACCGCACCCAAACGAGCCAGAGCTCCGCTGGTTTGCTCGACGTGTTGCTGCCACAAGGTTTCTTGCGCATTATCGGGCATAGATTCAAGCACGGGTTTAAGCAACTGTTGCATCTCTTGTAACTGCTCCAGTATGCCCTTAGCCCGAACGCGAAACCCCTCAGCTTCAAGATTGATACTTTGTAATGCCTGTTGCATCTGCTGAATTTTTGCATTCACACCCTGCTGACCCTTTACTACTGCCGCCAGGTAAGTATCGGCCTCCCCAAGTAAAACACTGACCTGTTGTTGTTGGAGTTCAATCGCCACCCGTTGTTCCAATAGGGCTTGTAACATTTGTGTCTGGTCCCGATGTGGGGTGCCAAGTTGGCTCAGTTCTGTCTGTAATTCGGCGTATTTTTGTTCCATGTCTTGTCGTAATGTGGTGTCACGTTGCCCCGCACTAAGTAGACTTTTTTGCTCACTCTGCACAGCTTGTATTTGCAAGGCCAACTGGTGACGTTGATTTTTGCCAAACTCCACCTGACTGCGTTTGGTGCGAATGTGTTGCTCGAGCGTATCGCGCAAGGTATCAACATGCTGCTGCTCAGTATTCAGACTGGCTAACACCTCTTCCAACTCCTGGGCTTGCTCACCCAATACTTCCAGTTGCTGGCGTTCATCTGCCAACCGATCTTGTTGCAGGTTAAGTTCCCGGCGTATTTTTTGTTGTCGCTGGGTGGTTTGCGCCTGTTGCTGTTGCAGGAAATCCCATTGATTCTGTTTTTGCCCCAGAGTTTTCTGGCATGTAGATAGGGTCTCTTTTGCCTGTTGCCAGTCATCCTCCCGCACCTGCACCTGATTTTTTAAGCTGGTAAGCTGCTCTGTATGTTGCTGGTGATCTTTATCAGCAACCTGTATTTGTGCTTCTAACTGCTCAATTAACCTGGCCCGTTTCAATAATCCGCCGTCCTGCTCCTGATAACCCGTGATTAGCCAATCCTGGGCCAACCAGAGACCATTAGGGGTGATAACACTTTGCCCTGGTTGCAAGCTTGATAACATCTGCTGTGCGGCTTCAAACGAATCGGCAACCAAAATACAACTTAGCCACCCGGGTACATGCTGATTGTCTAGTTTACTGGCCAGGCTATTGACGGCATAATTATCAGTCATTTGTTGTGCAAAAAGTAACGTGGCGCCTTTTATCTGCCCCATTTTTTCTATATCAGGTAGGCTCTGTAACAACATTGCCTGTTGCCAACCCATAGTTACAGTTTCAAACGCTTGCTCCCAACCGGGTTTTACCTTTAAAGTTTGCCACCAGGGCTGGGCACTTATATTATGCTGTTCGAGTTGCTCCTGCAGTTGTGCCGATCCGCAACTGAGTTGCTGAATGCTTTTTAAAGCATTGCTGCGAGCGGCTAATTCCTGGGCTGTACCCTGTTTACGTAAACCCGCTTGCTCAAAGTCCCGCAGGTTGCTGACAAGCTGTTGGTAAGCTAATTGCGCGCTTTGCAATTGGCTTTGATCTATTACCAGCTGCTGCTTTTGGCTGGCAACGCCATCCTTTTCCTGCTGTATTTGTTGATCTAAGACATTGTCTTGCAGCTCTTTTAATTCCTGTCCCAGCTCACTGATGCGTTGCTCGGTACGCATCTGCAAGTCCATAATCGATTGTATTTTGCCCTGACACGATTGCGCTTGTTGTTTGTGTTGATTAAAGGTCTGATCTTGTGCACGCCACTGGTTTTGCTGTTGGGAAAATGATTCTTCACTGTCCTGTAAATCATATTGTGCCTGGTGCAATGTATGTTCAACAATGTTCAATTCAGGTTCACTGCTGGCCAGTTTTTCACTCAGTAAGTCGAGCTGTTGTAATGCTTGATGGGCATGCTGTTCGCTGTCAACAATCTCCTTTTGCAAATTGGATAGCGCTTGTTCAATCTGTTTTTTACGCTGTTTATTGTGGATCTGATTTTGTTCGAGACGGGTAATATCCGTGCCCAAGGAAAAATACCGTTGCTGAATATCCTGCAGTTGCTGCTTTAAATCCTGCTGCTGCTCCCTGCGTTGGACAGTCTTTTTTTCGTCCCCCCGTTGCTGGGCGATGTAAGCATCAATATCGGCTTGTTGCTGAGCTGCGCTTTGTTCCAGTGTGGTGATTTTTTCATTGTGCTTACGCCATCTAAGCGCGGCCAATTGGGCTTTATATTGCCGCTCTTGCTGTTTTAATGTTTTATACTTTCTGGCGGCAACCGCCTGACGTTCAAGCTTTTGTAATTGCAGCCCCAACTCCCCGCGCACATCTGCCAGGCGTTCCAGGTTTTCTTTAGTATGAAGTATACGAGTTTGGGTTTCCCGGCGTCGCTCCTTGTATTTAGAGATCCCTGCCGCCTCTTCAATAAATACCCGTAATTCCTGAGGTTTGGATTCAATAAGACGGGAAATCGTACCCTGTTCGATGATCGCATAACTGCGTGGCCCAAGACCCGTGCCCAAAAACAGATCGGTGACATCCCGGCGGCGACATTTGGCATGATTGAGTAGATAGCCGGACTGACCATCTCGAGACACAGTGCGCTTGACAGATAATTCCTGATAAGCGGCATATTCTCCCGCTATGCGCCCAGCCGAGTTGTCAAATACCAATTCAACCGTGCACTTAGACACAGGCTTGCGCGCAGTAGAGCCATTGAAAATAACATCTGTCATAGCATCACCGCGCAAATTTTTCGCTGAGCTTTCACCCAATACCCAGCGCACCGCATCGATCACATTGGATTTTCCGCAGCCGTTAGGACCGACGATGGCTGTCATGTCATCGGGGAAAGGGATACTGGTCGGATCAACAAAGGATTTAAAGCCTGCCAGCTTGATTTTCATTAGGCGCATGAGTTACAGAGCGTATTCCGTTTTTTTATTATTATTATTATATGCCTCAAGCCAAATGTAACAAAACCTATAGGATGTAACAATTGACGTTTTGCAGTCGCGTCTTGCATCAGTATAATACCTTAAGTGTTAGCATGTAATTACTAATTATTTCAATGTTTTATCTTTTTTCAGATAATAGACTCCAGAGGCACAAGTGTGAATTATTTTTTACAGGGCTTTAGCCTAATCCAAACGAAAGGCATAAGACGGTTCGTACTTATCCCGTTAACGGTCAATTTACTGCTGTTTGCGACGGCCCTATATTTTTTATTTGGCCAGATAGATTATGCCATAGTGTGGCTGGTCAGTCTTATTCCTGACTGGCTGGGATGGCTTAAAAGTGCATTGAGCTATATTATCTGGCCTTTGGCAGTAGTTAGTATCTTACTGATATTCGGTCTTATTTTTGGTACTTTAGCCAATTTCATTGCCGCTCCCTTTAATGGGCTGCTGGCAGAAAAAATTGAGCTACACCTTACGGGCCAGCCCATTGGTGATGCTGGTATGCTAGATGTGATCAACGATATTCCCCGCACCCTGGGCCGAGAATTATCAAAACTCGGTTATTACTTACCCAGAGCAATAGGCTTTTTACTGTTGTTTTTTATATTGCCGGTGTTTGGTCAGATCTTATGGTTTTTGTTCACTGCCTGGATGATGGCTATCCAGTATTGTGATTATCCTTTTGATAACCACAAAGTGTCATTTAAAAAAATGCGCCATACCCTGCACCAGAGCCGCGGTAACTGTTTTAGTTTTGGTATAACGGTCAGTCTTTTTTCGATGATCCCGGTGTTCAATTTTCTGGTGATGCCCGTGGCGATTTGCGGGGCTACAGCCATGTGGGTAGACGATTTGCGCCATAAAGTCTAGCGTATTGATGTCTGAAAGAGGTTTAATCAGACTTCGTTATTAACGCCAATAATTGTGCACCACTGTAGTTTTCCTGCTGATGGCCAGCCAAGCCTTCAATCAGACTAACGATTTTTTTATTCGCGGGGCAAGGTATTCCCAGACGTTCGCCATAATTAACCACTGCCCCATTTAAATAGGCGATTTCCGTGGCCTTGCCCTGTGACACGTCCCACCACATAGAGGTACGAACCTGGGGGTCGATGGCCAACATCCTGTTAGCCACCAGCTTAAATAAAAAGTCAGGCAGGCGCAATACCACAGGCACCATCGGTGCTTTGAGGGAGGTGACTTTGGGCAAGGTAATATTCAGCTTATCTGTCACGGCCAGCAGCTCATCCATCAAGGCAGCGATAACCCGCCTGTAATCACGTTGCTCAAGCATGGCTTTAACCGGAATATCCGCCAGGGCATTAATACTGTTGCCTAAATTTAGCTGCAATTTGGCCCACAGCAGGGATGACATATCCTGGGTTTGGCTAACAGGTAGCAGGTCACTCTTGAGGCTGTTGACCAAAGTGTCCGTTATGCCTTTGCCAGGCGCGGATTCGATGCAAAGATCCCCCTGTGAGCCTCGATGCAACTGCCCGTGGGTCAGCTCTACCACATTAAAGGGCACCATAACGCCCAATACCCGGTTTTGGGGATAAGCCTGCTGTACAATGTGCTGTGATCCCAAACCATTTTGACAACAGAGGATCACAGTATGGGGCGCTATCAATGACCGAATATCAAGCATTGCCTGCTCGACACCCGTACATTTAACCGTCAGCCATACGTAATCACACGCCAGTTGACCTGGCCCATGTGCCGTGAGTGTCTGTGAGTCGATAAACGCCGGAGTAGCAAGTTGTGTCCTGTGATCTTGATAGTCGCTCAAGATCAGGCCACCCAACAGTTTCGCTTGTACTGCCGGGCGGCAAACCAGCTGTACTTTTAGCCCCTTAAGCTGCATGACTCCGCCCAGATAACAGCCTATCAGACCCGCACCGAATACCACGTGTGATGTCATATTAACTCCAAAAAATAGCAGCCATTTGCATAACAAGTTAGCATAAGCTCTTATTAAGTGGCTGAAAATTACATACAATAGATCTTTTCCTGATTTGAGCGCAGTAACGTGGGTTCAGTCTTGTAGCAGTCGGTTGTTTTATTGCTGTCTATCATCGCCCGTTTCGGTATCGTTTAATCCAGCGATCAGCACAACCCGTTTGCTGATATTATCAAGCAGGCTGACGTCACCTTCTATGCAACTAAAAAAACCGGACGTAACTGCCTTTACCTGGCCAAAAATTAACGAGTGACTTATGTCAATTCAAACAGTATTAATCATTGGCTATGTATGGCCAGAGCCCAACTCCTCTGCCGCAGGTAAACACATGCTTAGCTTACTGGCGTTATTTATGCGCCAAGGTTGGTCGCTAACTTTTGCCAGCCCGGCAGCAAAAGGGGAGCATAAACTTGATTTAAATGAGCTGGGTATCGCCGAGCACCCTATCGCCTTAAATTGTTCGAGTTTTGATGATTTCATTACCTCCCTGGCCCCGGATCTGGTTCTTTTTGACCGTTTTATGCTTGAAGAGCAGTTTGGTTGGCGCGTGGCAAAACATTGTCCTGATGCCCTTAAAGTGCTCGATACCGAAGATTTGCATTGTTTACGCCATGCCCGCCACCAGGCATTTAAGAAACAGCAGATAGTAACCGACGAACTACTCAAAGCAGATATGGCTCAGCGGGAGGTGGCGGCTATTTATCGCTGTGATCTAAGTCTCATCATTTCTTCCTATGAATTAGCCCTGCTGCAAGACAGTTTCGCGGTGCCTGATTTTTTGCTCCATCACTGTCCTTTTATGTTGAATATTGAGCAATGTGAGCAGCAACAATCGTTAAACAAACAAGACAATTGGTCACAGCGCCAGCATTTTATCAGCATAGGTAATTTTCGCCACGAACCGAACTGGAACGCGGTATTGTGGTTAAAATCGGCCATATGGCCTTTGATCCGCTCTGCCCTGCCCCAGGCTGAGTTGCATATCTATGGGGCTTACCCTCCCCCCAAGGCCACCCAATTACATAATGCCTCACAGGGATTTTTGGTTAAAGGTTGGGCCGAAGATGCGCCCACTGTCATGCGCTCTGCCAGAATTTGCCTGGCCCCCCTGCGTTTTGGTGCAGGTTTAAAAGGAAAGCTGGCAGAAGCTATGCTGTGCGGCACCCCCAGCGTGACCACCGATATCGGTGCTGAGGGTATGGGCGCACAAAGTGCCTGGCCAGGGGTCATTGCCAACACCCCCGAGGCCATTGCACAAGGGGCGATCGCACTTTACCAGCACAATGATGTATGGCGACAATGTCAGTCACGGGGCTATGACGTGCTACAGCAGAATTTTAATGAGCGCATATTAGGACCTGAATTGATCAGTCGATTATTGCACGTCAGGCAAAATTTGACGCAGCACAGGCTAGCCAATTTCACCGGTACCATGTTGCAGCATCATCAACACAAAAGTACCCAGTATATGGCCCAGTGGATCGAAGCTAAAAATCAACATCTCCCCTCTGTCGAAGCAGATAAAAAGTAACACCCTATGAGGCGAGAATAGCTAACGCTGCATAGTGAGTAAAGGAAGTCGTTAAGCCCGTACCGGTAATTATGCACACCAGGCGTGTCCATTAAAACAACATATTAACATCGTCTATGAGCGTTGGTATTAGGTTAACAAAAATTGGTCTAGGCAAAGACTAGGCATGTTAAAAAGCGATTACAAGTGAATGTTACAATCGTTTTTTATAAATAAATTTATGGAAGTAACCTTGCTTGCCCGTGTTCGTAACAAGATACTATTTACGTCCAAACGCTTCTCAGCGTACCTGGTCACCTACCCCAGCCAGCATAAGGTATTGCCTCATATCAATCTTATGCCTTACGCCAAATACTATAAATTGAATATTGTGTTGCAACAGCCTAAGGTGGCTGTGTATTTCGCTGCCAAAAATGTATTTTAAACTTGTTCGGACGCATTTATTTATTCAGACCTGATAAGTATGAGCACCGCGTGTCAACCATTAAAGAGGGCAAACGGGTACGGCTTAGTTTGTCGTTAACGGTGTAATACGGATTGATATAATCTTAGCCCGTTAAAAGACGCTTTTATTTACCAGCCATCCCAATAGCAAGGCGCATGAAAAGCTAAGCAAGGTGCCCAGCATCATGTATTCGGTTAACTTCATATCTTGCTCTTTGGTCAGATCGCCAAAGCGAAAAATCGTTTTGGCCGCCAGTAAAAAGCCGACACCGGCAAACTGACCAATCAATACAAAGGAGATGATCAGGCAGCGTTCCAGATAACCTATCCATCGCCCTGCTGACACCAAACCAGCTTGGTTGCTATTAAGTTGTTCCGTTAACCCTTTTAACCCTATACTAATAGTCATGGATGCGGGCTTGCAAGCCACTATATAAGCCACAGCAATAGCGATAAATTTATCGTCTACCAGCAGACCCACTTGCGCCATTATCTGGCTTAAGCTGAACCCGGATAACACCACCCAGGCCAAAACCAGCACCGTAAGATGTAACAGCTGATCGAGCATGAAATAATAAAGGTTTTCAACTTGATAGGATTTCCATAGGTTAATCAGCAGCTGGGTCAAACTGACGAGGGTGATCACCAAAGCTCCCTTAAGTGTCATATGGCCGCTGAGCCACAAGACCATCACTAACAATAAAACATGGCTGATAAAATTCTTAAGCAAACCCATCGACAACAGGTGGTTTGTATTACGGCATGTGATCCATGCCCGGCGCTGCACATAAAAATCACCCACTACGTGGGTCATAATTAACAGTAAAAGTAATGCCATTAGCCATTGCCCTGTATGATCTGTTGTTCAAAAAACAACAGATACTCTTCCACCAGAGACGCCCCGATACGACTCAAATGTTTGGTCACGTTCTGCTGACTGGTTTGCAATCGGTCCGCAAGTTTCTGATGTGTCGGGTAATTAAGCAGCACATAATAATATAATACTTTGGCTTGTTTGCGGGTCAGTGACGACAATAAATGATTTAAAAATTTTGTCGCTAGGCCCAGTTTTTCTTGTAGTTGTGAACTCTCAGCATGGAGGGTTAAATCGCCCCTGCTAGCGTTATCCAAGCCGCGCCCCGAATAAATAAAGGCGGAACCCTGGGAAACGCCAGGAGTTGCACCCAGCACACTGGCTTCACCGAGCCCCAGGGCCAGGGTAACCACTATTGGTTTGCTCGTTTCTTTTGACTGGAGTAAAAACATTTTTAGCAACACTGCGCTTTTCATCGCATATTGAGGCTGCTTAAAAGATATCTGCACGCTATCCCCTCTATAGATTTCACCGCTGGCGGCAAAATGTTGCGTAAAATATTGGATGCTGTACTTGAACATTTCAATCGTTGCTTGGTGATCCGCTGGACTCATTTTAGTCGAATCCACTATATCCCCCGTTAACACCCCAATCATAAAATGTCCTTTGGCTGTTTTTTTTTATTACCCAGTCTAGTTCTGCATAATGAAGTTGTAAATATATATAACAATCTAAAAAGGATGTTATCTTAAATAACAACCTTATTAGTTTGTTATTTAAGATAACAATCTAATAAGGTTGTTATTTGCTGGCAATATGCCGGTATTGCTTGGGGGGATCACGTTATGCTGATCTTCCGCCAAAATACATTCCCGGGGAGATTATCAACTATGCACCAAGTCATGGTTAGTTATCACCTGGATGATGAAAGCCATTGATTTGCACAGCTCGCCTGCGGGCATTTTCAGGATGTGCGCCACAATCCTCCCTGGACAAACCGGCCTTGGGTAACCACGCCAGCAGGCGCGCAAGGGTAAATTGGGTCATCGACTTGATTGCAAAATTTGTGACCAGCCCCCTGCTCCAGCATAAGTTTCACTGTCAGATTAAATGAACACTTGTTTACTACCAACTCATCAACTGGCGGACCTTAGCTGCCAGAAGCTGAGCATTTTTTGATGTTGAGCCACTCTGGGGTGTTGGTCGTAACCACTATAGGGTAACAGCAGCCGGTCAATCTTGACCCTAGGAGCGTCTAATTCGATACGGGTAATGGCACGGCTTAGGTAATCCGGCCATCTGTTATTGGCAGTAATATCCATACTGCCCAATACACATAGAAACTGAGCATGAGGATAAACGTCCCTCAGGGAGTGAATAAAATTCACATAGGCCTGAATAATTTGGGTTGGCTTGGGATGAGGCTTTAGACGCTGCTCATTATCAATCAACCAGCTGTCATTCTACCCCAAATTCACCACCACATCAGGCTGCCATAACGTGAAATCCCAGCGGCTGGCGTTATTCCCGGTAGCGGCCATCTGATCATAAAAATCGGCCATGATAAAGTCAAACCATCTGATCATAAAACCTATACCGCTTTGGGACACAGTATGAAACTCGGCATCAAGTATGCGAGCGATCATGGGGGCATAGAACAGATAGTGATTCTTCTGTGAAGACAGGTTGTCGTCACCGTTATAGGGTGCTTCATTGCCCATACTGCTGGTGACCGAGTCACCAAAAAAACGCTATTTTACGTTTAGGTACCGGTGGAGGAGGTAATAACGCCCTACCGTCTTCAAGCTGCACACCATGAAAACAACTGCCTCCTTCTGTCCCCTCCGTATGTTTAAATATTTCTACAGTAGTCGGTGATCCCTCCACCATGTAACTTAAATCGTCATTATGCAGACCTTTCTGAACGGCCAACACCAGAGGATAGGTATCTTGTCCATTAAAGATAATATTATAAAAATTTCGCCCTTTGTCATCCGCCATAACGAACGTGAACTTGGCACCACTAAAACGCATTTTAATACTGCTACCCGGCCAGTTCAGGTAGGCTTTACCCTGCTGGCTCAGGTCAATCCGTCCGCTATATTGATAATGTCCGTCATCAGGGGCAATCGTTGACAGGGCCGAGCTGGATGCGCCAAATAACATCAAGCACAAGACAATTACACTGCTGAATTTTACTTGTCTGGTTAGCATACCTGCCTCTCAAACATTTATTTTATTACTTCGAGTATTATAACCAAAACCATTGATGTTGCAGCGAGGCGGTAAAAGAAATCAGCCCCATGAGCTTAGACTGACTGAGTACAACGCGGTTGGCGCAACGCGGTTGGCGCAACGCAGTTGGTGAAAGAGGCAAGTGAGATCGGCCAACAACGCTGCATCTATAAGGGAATAAATCCGTCTAAAACAGAATTATCCTAACCATAGAAGCATCATGAAGGAGCATTAATTTTTGTATTGAACATGCAAAATTAAGCAATAGCCTTGCAAAACGATAGAGACGCTCAGCCACGAAAAACTTACGCCGTCGTTAACCTTACTCTGCAGGTAATGCAGGTACACCTGCTTGCCACTGGGACCAATGGTCGACAATGTAGTCTGCCATTTCACTGCCAACTAACAGGATATTTTCTACCGCTTCTGCAAAACCACCTGCCGTTTCCCCGGGGGCAGGATCAAGATGCTCAAGTGTAGTCTCATTGGGATTACCTTGGTCAAAATTGACCGCCCCACGCAAAGCCATCACGCGGGCGATACCCAAGGTACGGGACAAGACCTGAGCGATAGCGACCCCTTCCATTTCCGTAATCATATAATCGTCGGCACCGTACAATTTGCTAATATACTGGGCCTCTTCTGATAAGCCTGGGCCGTGAAAAAAAGTATCTCCTGCCACATGGGTTCCGCTGCTCACCTGGGGTTTGCGTCTAGCGGCTGCATCGGGATAACGCATGCGATAGGCTTGGGCTTGGGGTGAGTCCTTTAACTTAACGTCTTGGGTTATGCGCATACTCCAGCGGATCAGATTCGAATTCAGTTGATAACGTCTAATATTTTCATAACCTTCACGGGGCATAAAAACAGGTGCCCCTTCCTCACCTTCGTTCGCCCGCCACCTGTGCCCAAGATCGTAATCAACCAACCAACTTCCCCAGTTTACATCACCGATAGTTCCCTTGTCAGGTGGGGTACCCCCTACCCCGCTAAGAATAAAATAGCTGTGTGAAAAATCGAAACGGGGATCCAAAATGATGGCCTGCATGGAAGCCGAGGAAGCGACTTTACCCATGCCCAATACTGCGCCACATATTCCGTCGACATTACAATACACTGGCTGTAATGCCCCTTTTACTGGCACAGGTTGACTGTCAGTGAAATAGGTTTGGTACCAGTGCTGAAACTCTCCAGCCTGGTCGTCAGTGTTGTCACCGATTTCAAACATGGCTGCCACAAACACCTTAACCTTGCGCGGCTCACTTGCAGCCAGTGCCCGTTGCCCGGCAAAGCTGCTGGCCAATAGCACTATCCCAATAAACGTTTTTAACATTATTTTTCCCATTCTATGAACATAGCTGTGCCGGTACGCAATAATTGCGCCCAAGATGGAAAAGGTCAAAGATTAAAAACAAACCCTTAATAATCAATATCTTAAGGAATTACAAACATATAAAGCAGGCCCTTCGATGCTCAGCAAAAGTGCACAGCTAGCACGCTTGACGTATCAGGGTGCAAGATGGTGTTTAAGGGCAGCTGCCCTTGATTTTTTCCACCACGGCAAGTAAGCCATTGCCCCTGGACTGGCTCAAATGTTTGGCCAAACCCAGCTCCTCAAGATAGCCCTGCAAGTCAAAGTGGCGGATACGCTGTAATGGCATATTGCTCAACGGCTCAAACATAATGGCCAGCAGCCCTCTGACAATTTTACTCGGAGAATCGGCGGACAATTGCAGCTGATTGTGGTGTATTTCACATTTAAGCCACACCTGGCTTTCACAGCCAAACACCTGGTATTGATCGATGCGATCTTCAACGGGCAGCTTGTTGAGCTGCTTGCCGGCCAACATAATTTGGCGATAGGTTTCGTCCCAGGCTTTAGCCAAGCGAAGGCTGGCTGCCAGGGGCGCACGACCAGGGATCTCCATTGCAGCTCCTACATTTAGCAGGGCCGACTCCCGCACAGGGATATCGGCCACCACCTCAGCACCTTTACGCACAGTGACAATCGACTGGCTTAATGCTTGTAAGAAGCGGGCAACTTCTTCATGGGTGTTGTAGCAGCTAAGGGATACACGTAGGGTGCCATCCAACTTTAACGCCTGCATCAGAGGCATGGCACAATGGTGACCAACCCGAACCGCAAAATTTTGTTTATTAAGTATAATACCCACATCCTGGTTATTGAGCCCATCGACCGTGAAAGACTGAATACAAATACTGTTCTCACGCTCTCCCCATAATTGCACTCCGACTATTTTTTGTAAGCCACCCAGCAGTTGCTGATATAAGGTCAATTCCTGCTGTTCGATTTCCAGACGATGGTGCTGGATAAATTGCACTGCGGCGGCTAAACCCAATACCCCTGCAATATTAGGTGTACCAGCTTCATACTTAAAAGGTAACCCCTGAAAAGTGCTACCGCTAAAACTGACCTTTTCAATCATTTCCCCACCACTTTGGTAAAGTGGCAAGGCACTCAATAAAGCCTGCTTGCCATACAATACCCCTATACCGGTAGGGCCAAACAGTTTATGGCCGCTGAACAGGTAAAAATCGCAATCCAGAGCCTGCACATCAACCGGTAAGTGTGCCACAGCCTGGGCGCCATCAATCAAGGTCAGGGCGCCAAATTTTTTAGCCCGGGAAATAAAGGGACCGATAGGATTAATATTTCCCAGTGCATTTGACACCTGCCCTATAGCCACCAGCGCCGTTTTATTGTTGATCAGGCTCAATCCCCGTTCGAGCTGGATCACCCCCTGCTCATCAACCGGGATCACCCGTATTTTCAAGCCAAGTTCGTCAGCAATTTGCTGCCAGGGTACAATATTGGCGTGGTGCTCAAGGGTGGATAATACAATTTCATCACCTGGAGTGAAGTGGCCTTTCGCTAAAATATTGGCGACTAAATTAATGCTTTCAGTGGCGCCTTTTGTCCAAATAATTTCCTTTTCACTGGCAGCATTAATAAAGCCCTTTATACACAAGCGTGCTTGTTCAAATGCCTGTGTCGCAGCAGCAGATACACTATGGCTAGAGCGGTGTACATTGGCATTTTGGCTGCAGTAAAAACGCTCCACCGCGGCTATAACAGATTGAGGCTTATGGCTGGTCGCTGCGCTGTCAAAATATACCCATGGATGAGGCGCGGTATTGTGCTTGAAAATAGGAAAATGATCCCGCAGGGATGATGCAGACATATAAAACTCGGGCACTGTGGATAAGATTGGGGATTGTTGTTAAAAGCGCTGGGTTAAGCAAGTTTAATCGCTCTTAATTACGCTTATTTCGCCTATTAAAGCCACCAAATGTAAGATTTTACGATCCGATAACTGACGATAATCAAAATAAGGACAGACCAATAAGCGATTAGCGGGGTCACAGGCAAACTCCCCATCCAGCCAAATCAAGCTTGGGGCCAGGTTCAGGGATTTAGCATAAGTCCGTCCCATCACAATATGCACAGACTTGTCCGGCGTTGGCAAATGCGGCGCACTAAAGAGCAAACGGGTGTGGCTATTGGCCTGTAACAGGCTGTTGTCTCGATAACTTTGCCAGTCTTTAGCCTGCATACCAGGCAGTATCAGCTCCCCTGTTGGTATGCTTTGTTGTAAGGCAAATAGCAGTTTGGCATAGACATTAAATACCTTGCGCCAACCGTTACCACAGGCGCGGTTGATTTGCTCGATATCCCCGGTTTTAAGGGCACGAACACAGTCCAGTTGTGGATAATCCAAGTGATCAGGGCGGTTAGCGATGTAAACATTGAACTGGCCCTGAGTGTCACCCAAGCCTGCTGATGGGTAACCTGTATCAGCTTTGGTTGTGCCAGGCACCGCTGTGCCGCGCATCGCTTGGATCACTAATCTGCTGCGTCTTGCATATCCTCGTCAATACAATCGATCATTTCCTGAGCTTCCAACATGATCCCCTCTTCATCCTCTCCTAAGGGGAACACTAAAACCAGGGTGCTATTTTTATGCATTCCCGGCAACCAGGTTTCACGCCATTCACTAAATTCTATTTTTTTGGGCTGACAATCGGGAAAATCATTTTTAACCCAGGCCTGGGCAAATGCGGCATAGGGCCACACAGGAAGACACGCATCGTCATCAGCTTTAAGCAATAACCAGCCATTGTCGCCATATAACCCCCACAAAAACTGGTGTTCAATCATATTGGCGATGGCGTAATCGAATCGCTCCTCAGGCAATAACTTGCTTAAGGTAATAAAGTCTTCTTGTGAAATTTCGGTCATGGGTGGATCCTGAATAAAGTAAATTTGTGAATAAGTGCCAGCATACAGGGTGAAAACTGCACGTTTTTCAATCTGAATTTTGCATTTTTTATCGTTGAGATTCTGACTTAGGGTGAAATATTTGGCGCTAAATAGGGTCTGCAAATTTGGCCGCGAACAATACATCATTGAACGGTAAAACGCCAAAGAGACATGAGTTTATTTGGCTACGAGTAGCGCTCGCGCTCGGTTGTTACATCTAGCTATAATTAAAGAATAGGTGAACTACCTTGCGACAACGCTTAGCTATGATCACCGAGTTTTCTCCACATATTAGATAAAAACATATTAGATAAAAAATCAAAATCATTTTCAATAATAGAAATTAAAAATACTCACAGAGCTAGAACCTCCTACAGCGAACTTTCAAGTGTGCTGTCTGGATAATGCCTAGTACCCGTAACACGTACTAAGTGCCATGCGTTTAGCTATGGTAGTGAGAGCAATCAACGCTTTTAAAAATAAAAAATCAGAACATTAAATTATTTTTTGAGTGTTTATTGACCTATAGCTGAAAAAAACGTACAAGTATACTTCGTAATACTAAAGTATATTAAATGCCATCACTCAAAAACGCATAGGTAAGAAGTATTATTACCTTTATTAACGCAGAAATACCTTTGCATCAATAATGTTACTCTCAGGTAAACCTTATGTGAACAGACTCACAAATAGGTTTCGCAGACGGGAAGATGATTTGGCAATTTATGGTAGACGGATACGGCATAACTGAATCAATAAAAAAGGACTTGACTAAGTGATCATTGCAGATAGACCGTACTCACTTTCTGAAGGTGCGATTAAAAGTGTAAAAATACATGAGGTTGCCCACCATTTAATGATGCAAGGCACCAGTTTGCCACAGTACCTGGATGAGGTTGTTTTATCCTGTTCCCAGCAACAATTCTTTACTAAGACAGTAAAGAATTGTGCTAGAGGAACACAGCATTTATTTGAAGACATAAATAATTCTCAAACACCAAAATTGTGTAGAGAAATAATTGATAACCCCGCCTCAAATTTTGTAGCCAATTCAAAAAAACTCGCTGAACACTTTACGAACTCTCATCCAAACACTGAATCAAGTAGTATTTTAATAATAATAAGAGTCACAATGAATATTAATACGGTGACTAAAAGTTTTATCGCCATTCTCAACGTTGAATATACCAATGCATTACAACAAGTAAGAGATCAAAGATATACAAAGATACTGAAATTTAAGGCCATCGTCGATTCATTATCAGGAGATGAAGGTGCTATTCAAACGCGAGTACTCATAGATGTTAACGATACGTTTAAATGGGATGTGTTAATCGTTCAAAAAACAAGGGTCGGCAAAAAAGAAGATGTCCCTTTAACAATCAGCGGTTATTTCAAAAATTTTTTATCCGTTATGCATAAACAAAACGACCCCATTTGCTCCAAAAATATTCCTGAAATAGCGTTTCATTGGGCTCAAACTGAAGAACAGATTAAATGTCATTTTAAGATATTGGGTTATACCCTTATTGAAAAAATTGGCGAAGGTGGATTTGGCATCGTTTATAAGGCCATCCACACCGAGACAAAAAAAACAGTCGCAATAAAGATTATGTTTTCCAAAAAAACACTCGATACAGATGCGATGAGCCGTCATGAAATCCGATTTAAAAGGGAAATAAATTTTTGTAGTCAGTTACAACATCCTAATATTATACGTCTGCTAGACAAAGGAAAACTGGGCGATCATCTGTTTGCAGTTTTTTCGTTTATTGATGGAGTCACCCTTAAACAAAAACTATTTTCCTGTGGTGCACTGTCACCGATTGATGCATTCAATATCATGATGCAAGTACTGGATGCGCTTATATACACTCATAGCCTCGGCATTGTCCACAGAGACATCAAACCAGCCAACATCATGTTGTCAACAAAAGGTACGAAGACGCACGCTGTCATCCTCGATTTTGGCATAGGCACACTTACACACCAATATTGTAGAGATGATGTTACCAGTGTGGCGTTAATCCAAGAATGTATTGGTTCTCCTGCTTATGCCACACCAGAACAATTGCGAGGCGAGCCCTGCACGGCTAAAACTGACCTTTACTTGTGGGGGTTAACTTTGGTGGAATGCTTAACAGGTCAACCGTTAGTATCTGGTTCAAGTCTCGCTTGCGTTTTTCAAAAGCAACTTGAGCTTATCCCTCATGCACTACCGACATCAATAGCGATGCATCCGCTTGCCTCACTGCTAGAGGGCATACTACATAAAAAGCTGCATCAAAGACTTGGTAACGCCGTCAATCTTTATCAGTCAATGAGTAGGCTTGATTTCACTGCGCTGTTTAGCAACTTAGGCGATGGGCCCATTAACGTAGTAAACCCGCCATCAGAAAACAGGCAATACTGCGACGAGACATTAATAACTCCCCCTAGCTTGATAAACACCCCACTGATTGAACAAAAACAAATCACCATAATGTGCATCAAACTTGATAACAAGAACACCGCTACTGCCCATTCACTGACAGGGGATAATCCACAGAGTAACGTTTTTGAACAGATGTACCAACAGCGCAAAGAACAATGTATTTGTATTGCACAGCGCTACGGTGCAACACATATCAGTACCCTGGGCGATACACTGACATTCTATTTTGGCTATCCTAAAGTGGCAGACGATGATTGTCGATTATGCGTAAAATCGGCATTAGAGATGATTCAATGGAATTGTCGACAAAACTCAGGCCATGCGCCACAACCCTATAACACTACCATTCATATTGGTATCCATTCAGGCATGGTACTCATTCGTCAGGATGGCGTATGCGAAGGTAACAGTATCAATATGGCAAAAGGTTTGTCTCGACAGGCAAAAGCCGATCAAATTTTGTGCGGTGAGACAACGCGGCAAATTCTGGCGCGTCGTCACCGGGAAGTATATATTGTCGATAATAGATTAATTGACAATATATATTGTCGAACATATTCATTATTGTGTGAACGGCGAAGTGAAACCTCTCAAATGCGTGAACAGCGAAGTGAAAAGCTTACGTCGATGTTAACAACTAATACAAGATCATTTTTTTCTGGCTATAAAGAACCAAGGAAACATCAAAATGGCTACGTTACAAAATACACAAACATCACAAAAGATAATTTGCCGAGTGAATCACACTTTTGGGCGCGACCGGGAAACTAACCTTGCGTTTCTCACTAGTCCCAGTGCATCACGTAACCATGCCGCGATTGCTTGGGATGGTGAAGGTTGGCAAGTTAAAGATATCAGCCTAAATGGTACTTACATCAACGCAGTTAGAATGCCTAAAGGTCAGTATCAACCTATATACTTCGGGGATAAGATTCATTTTGGCAGCTTAATTGATAATATGTGGGAGGTATCAGACCTCGCCGCACCGATCACGGGACTCTTCCCTATGAATAAAGGTTTGGCCTTTATTCCGCTATTCGATATTGAAATATTGCCCATCGAACAACCCGAAGTACTGATTTATCTATCAGAACAATCACTTTGGGTATGTGAAATTAATGGCAAGCGCAAGGTATTGTTAGCAGGAGATGTAGTGGGGAATGGTCAAAAACGTTGGCAATTTTTTGAGGGACGACCCAGCACAGCTACGCTCAGTGATTTATTGCCACAGCAGAATAAAATTAGGTTTAACTTCAGTGCGAGTCAAGATGAAGAACGAGTGTCGCTAAACTTAATCGTAGATAATAAATATATTGACATGGGCCAGCGCAATCATCATTACATTTTATTATTACTCGCCCGCCAACGATTAGAAGATAGTGAAAAAGGCGTACATGCATCTGAACAAGGATGGATAGATAAAAACACGTTAATTAAGATGAGCGGTATCATGGAGCAACATATCAATATTCATATTTACCGTTTTCGCAAACAGGTTGACGGCCTAACATCAAACTCTACCACCTTGGAGCAGATCATCGAGCGCCGCCCCGGAGAGCTGCGGTTTGCCTACAGCGATATCTGCATTGAAGGTGGATGTTCCATGGCCAAAAGTATATAGGCAATCAGTGTGATCATATTTTCTAGTGGAATTATGCAGGTTCTAGTGGCCACTTACGCGGAGTCGGGGGGCACGGTAAGAGCACGAGTGTTCGTTTTATGAACATACGGATTAAACAGTGAACCATAAATTTCAGAAGCCGACATGAACGATAGTTATTTGTACAACCCCCACCTTTTTTATAACTTTTTTCCGCTCAAAAAAACGTTCGTTATCTTGCCGTAGAGTCGGGGAGCAGGTGTCATAAGCAGAACCGATGAAATTAACCTTCCAAATTTTCCTCTTTGAATATGACTGATTTCCTATCACCGCCTTAGGTAAGGGTGTTGCTCGTTCTCCTCATTGCGCTTCTATCTGTTGTTTGAATTTTTTCACCGAATACAAAAATACAAAAGACAGGTCATTTAATAATGGACCCTTAAATTTATAAGGTTAGTACGCTTAAGTGAGAATTTCGTAGCTCAATACTCAGCTTATGGTTTCCTCTGTCAACGCTTCGACACCTTAAGATGCAAAGATTATGACTCGCGATCATGAAGGTGTGTACCTTACCAAGCAAAAAAATTGCTTGTCAGATCGTCTACCGCTTTATCACGGCGCACTGGTTGTTTAGTTAATTTTTTCTTTAATCATCCTCTTAGCGGTATAAACCATTGGATAATTTATACAGAAAATCAATCTAAACCAAAAAATGTTCTGATTTTAATCAGTAAGTGAACAGAGATTTCTTCTACCTTCTTATTTTTTGCTTCTTTATTTAGTTGATCTTTAATGGTTTGAGTTTCAACCTCTCGTCTAGCTAAAATATCAGATATTTTTTCAATGATATTTGGCCGTTGCTGAATAATTTCTTGAAAATCATCACGGTGTAAGTAATAGCAATACACGTCACGACTAGACACAATTGTCGCGCTTCTTGGAGCCCCTGTCATTAATCCCATTTCACCGATAAAGGTAGGTGCACTGATATCTGCAACTTTACTATTTTGTTCGGCCGACCTAACCCAGACTTCAGCACTACCTTCAGTTAAAATATAGAGCCCGCTTGCGTGGTCATTTTGGATCATTATATTCTCACCCTGAGAATAAAGCACTGGTTGAAGTGTTCTTGCAATATGCATATATTCTTGTTGGGTTAATACATCTAAAAAACCAATATTTTTTAATGCATTGATTCTTTTTTCAATATCTTGCTGATCTTTACGCTCCCTTCGCTCAGTATTGTTATTATCAATAAATAGTTGTGACGCCGGAATCGCTAAAGGAATATTTGCGCGTTGCAAGGCCGCATATAACCGGCGCCTTACTAATGAGTTTGTCAGATCGTCATCTTTAATTTCTGTCAGCCAATAACACACCGCATAATGTGCATAACTGTCTCTGTTATCGCTCGAAAAATCAAGACAAGTACAATTAGGAGGCGGAGTTTTAGCAACATTTAGAATTGCAGGTGATGCTTGCAGGGCTTTTTCAACAATATCAATAACATGGGATGGATTCGTACGAAAGTCGACATTAAACAATATCGACATTCGATGCTGTAAAGGTTTGCCTGCCCGTTTACCCAAAATAATGATATTGGCGGATAATAAGGATGAGTTTGGCACAATAATAGTATCCCAATTTCGTGTTTCAATAACGGTATGTCGCCATCTAATTTCTTGTACCCTGCCCTGATCGCCATTTTCAAGTTGTATCCAATCCCCTATTCTGATCGAACGGTCGATCTGTAATGCTATACCACCAATAATATTACCGAGCGTCGCTTGTAATCCGATAGCTAAAATTCCTGTTACTACCGCTGATGTAGCCACTATGCTGGTCGTATCAACATCAAAATTTCGTAATGTAATACCGATTAAAATGATGATCGACAACCCTAAAAATAAATCACAAATAATTGATGGAGGATTTTGTCCAAGTTTTGGTAAGGCTAATTTGAATACAATAATTGAACACAATTCAATTATTGTAATCCAACCTGTTAAATAGGAAAGATTGACAACTATAGCGTTAATTTCTGACCACGAATAAAACCGTGCGAATTGTATAATAACGACAGTTAATAAATACATAATACAAAAATAGGCAACACGTTTTATATGGCTATTATTTTCTGGCGAAACAGTTCTTAATAAAGCTGCGGTAATCAAAAATACTACAAAGATAATGCTTGCGGTAAGCATAGTAGTTAACGTCATTAAAACTCCAACTTAACTTAATTATTTTTGTATACACAAATATGGTGGCTTTTTTTAAATAAAATTAGGACTAATTTATTTATTTTTCCGTATGAGTATACACACCATCCCAATACTTGGTAGTGGGCCGTGACTCTGGCGAGATAAATCCAGTTCGATCTATATGATAAATTTTTTGGTCGTTATGTAGAGGGTGATAATTCGCTTAAATCTTGTTTTTCTATTGGCCAGTTTTGAAAAATATAGGTAGAATTAATCGACATTATTTTATAAAAAAATAAAATACATTTTGCCTCATATTTTTCATATTTACATCTCTTTTATATTCTTTGGGGTGTAAAACTTGGCCATTTAGCGCCACGGCAAGATCACGAACACTTTTTGAGCGGAAACTGGTTATTAAACAAGTCAAACTTGTACTAGGAGCCATCGTTTATATCCGCTCGTAAATATTGCAGTTCATTGTCTAATCTGAATGTTCACAAAACAAACACTCACGCTCTTGCCGTGCATTTAGCGCCTATTACTCAACTGTTCTAACGAAATTTAAATTCAAAACAAGCACCTACCGCGCCTATACCTAAATCCATTGGAGTGGCGGCTAGCCAGCCAAGGAACTCAGTCCCATGAGCTTAGACCCACTAAGTGATGGGGTGAGTGTGAGAAGCCAACAACGCTACAGATTCAAAGTTGACGGTTAGGGTAGCATGTCTTTTTACTAACACTGCGCACGGTAGCCCACAGCCATTTCAGAGGGTTTGCGACACCTTTCGATTATGGTGAAAATACGCTGACGAAATAGCTCGCTTTGCAGTGACCACACACCGTAACGGGCTTTTCGCCACAATACATAGCGCTGTGCTTCATTATCCATCAGCCCGATGGCGTGGTTAAAAACGCCCAACACAACATATCATGCTTTAACAATAAGGCGCACCGATTACGCTATCGGGTCGTGACACATAAGCGACTTCTCACTGCCAGGTTTTCGCCCCATATCCGTTTTAATCGCAGCGTTCGACGCTGATAAATCAGCTCGGTGATATCCCCATTCTCAAAACGATGCCGGGGCCAAAAAAGCATATTGACTATCGCTTCTAACCGCTTGCATATTGCCACATTTGTTCCTTAACTTTGGGCAAGTGCACTGACGTTACGTAACATATGGGCCTAGCATAACGGCCTTTTCTCATGGTCAATGTAGTCATATCGCGCATATTGGCAGGTAATCCTTGGCGTTTTCACCCAATAATTTTTTGGCAGCCACTTGTCCGCGCTAATGGTGCGCCATAACACAGAATAATTTGTCGGTGCAAATCTGCCACAGCCAGCGGTTTTCGTTATCCCGTGTATGGCTAAGGTGTTGGAAAACCATCAGAGGATGGCGCACGAGAAGAATTATGGCTGTTTTGTTAACCCGGTCTTCGAAATCTTTGAGTCTGTCCCACAGGGCCTGGATGATAGCGTTCGCTTCTAGCAATCCAGCTTTGGGCGTTGCGGAGCTTGCTTTTTTACCTGTCATAGATCAACAATCCCACACCAACGGGATCGCGCAATAGGATTGTTTAGATCAATGAAAATAAATATATTTTTGTCAATACACCCTCGGTGAACAGTTACATAAAGGTGTAATTATTCAAAATGACTTATCTGAGGCGGTGATCTACTTCGTGCAGGTAAAGTTTGTACAATTTTGGCATTTTTTGTATTGGGGTGACTGAAAATTCTTTCTATGATGACTGTATGTGCAGTAGATACATCCCTGCATCTACCCTTGCGGGCGGCATTAGCTGTGGTCATCGACTTCCATGGCGATTGCTCAGTGGTGGGTTATTTTTAGGTGGTCCGTCCGGTACTCCATGTGCGCCCTGCTTTTTTTGCTTAGCCTTGTCAGAGAACGTCTCTGCTTTGCTGCAAAACATGAATAGTACTCTTTTGGCATTCATTGTATTTTAAAACGTCTAAAAAATCGTTCCATTGAGCATTGGCCTAACAGTGTTATCTACAGCTCATGCTCTGCTGTATTTGATACTGCCATAACGTTCGTCTAAATTATAGGCTGGTATAATGACATCCTTGATCTGAATGAAATGACACTTCTTTTCGGTCGACCTCGACTTTCAAAAGTCATACGTAATGCAGCACATGTTAAGTTATAATTTGGACTATCTGAACATTCCCAAACTACTATTTTTTATTTTAAATAAAGCCATGACAACCGTTAAATAAATTCACTGATTTCCGGCCCAAATATACGTGATATCCCCGCACCAATTAGTATTAGGTTTTTCTACGTTAAACTTACCCTGCAATAAATCAAGAGTGATTTTTAACTCTTAATCTGTTATTTATATGTACTTAACTGTCTACTCACAATACTCGGTTCTTTCATGAGATTTTTAGCTTTATGATGCCGACATCATGCCCTGCTTGAGATAACTGCCATGCAATCGTTCTAGCGTCTGCTGCACCTCGTCTATCGCCATGTATTCCCACTGCTACGTTGCACACCAAAAATATCACATACCTGATTTATGCGACCATGATCTCTTGATAAATCATAGGTTAAATCTATCGTTTAATCCTGCTTGATATGAATACAGCGGTCGCCTTTTTTATAATATCATTTCCTATTCAATGGGTTTAATACGCGCTTCTAGTTGTTGTACTTTTTGTTGATCAGTTGTCATTGCGTGAGATTTGGGCGTGACGCCATTACGCTCACCACTTAATTGGCTAATCCAACATCTTAGAGCCGTCGGTCGAATACCGAGGGCTTAGCATGCTTCAGTATTTTTATCGCCTTTGTTTAATACTAAATTTGCGAATTTAGTATTAAATTCAATAGAATAAGTGAATTTTTATTTTTTCATTAAGCCACAACAGGATTGGTTATTGACCGTGGTTTCACTTTACATAGCCGCCGCGTAAATATCTGATAATACGATGTCAGCCTCAACCAGGGCCAGCTTATCTTTATTTCCTAACAACACAATTTTCGCACGCTCAGGCAGAGCTTCAAAACGTTTGGCCATTAAGGGCAAGTCGACAATCAATACATCGATGTCCATTGGATATTGGCCGCCTAAGGCATATTGGGATTAATCTGAGAAAAGTTGATATGAGCAGAAAAGCCGGTATTAGGCGTAAGTAACGTATTATTTCGATGGATACTGACTACCTTGATGCTGTGTTTTTAAAGGGATGCGAGATAATCGAACAATAATTAAACACTCATGTTCTTGCTCTTGTCGTGGTACTGGGACCTTCTGTAACCGGGCTCGCATTCGAATTAACAGGATATCGATATTAACGGCAGGTAAAACAATTAGCTTAAGTGATTAATTACTAATTACTATGGCCTTAACATTAATTAACTGGTAAATTCACGTTGAATTTATGTTGAATTTATTTTTAACTAAAAGGTATCTCAAATGAAATATAAGCTTTTAAAAACGAGCTTAGTGTGTTTAATAATATCAATGAGTAGTTTAGTACACGCAGTAATAATCCACACAGTTAATTTCGATGATATTTCTTCCCCGTATGTTGTTAATGATATCAGCACAGGTGACAATTTATCTGTCGTTTTTTATGTGAAAATGGATATTGGGGATGTATATCGAAAAGGTAGCCTATCTTTTCGGTATAATTTAGCCTCAGGCATGACAGATAACGCAGACATTATTTACACATATGATGACGGGAATACTCTGTTTACTTTACATGAATATTATACAGTGGTTATTTTAAAATCCTCAATTATTACCGTGTTTGATGGGGTGGGTGTGCATGAATATTTAATCTCCCAGTTTAGTCCCAGCATAAATAATGCTTATTTGGGGAGCAAGTATCACGATTATCCCGGTCGTCTTAAATCAGCCCCTTGGTATGAGCTCAGCGGTTTAGATCCACTTCAGTCGTCAGATATTGTAACGACTCAACGACTGCATACGCACTCGTCATAGTTACAGCAATTCTGACTATTTTTGCATTCACATTAATGGGTGTCGCGTCTAATATCTTAAAAAAAAGCTTAAAAAAAATTTCACTGTCTAGATCTACAATGTTCGACGGTATGCTTAAATAAACACATGTAATACGATATTACCCACACTTTGTTAATGAATAAGTGGCATAAGTATATTCCAACTGGGTTGATACTTTTTTTGCCCCCCCATTATATAAAAAGCATGCTGCGTTAATCGACGAAGGTTATCTTGTGTTTCTTATTTTACATTTTTATTTGGCAAATTGAACTCTAGAAAATCATAAAATTGTCATGAACTATTTTACGGATCACTCCATAGGCACACAAAAATGTAGGAGCAATTTTTTTAACGTCCCGGAAAGGACTAAAAATTGAAAGCCATGAATGACTCGAATAAACGACGATGGCAAAGAAAGTGGATTAACACACAAAGCGGTCTTTTACCCACTCAGGGCAATCGTATTAAAAGTAACTTGGCAAAGATCCCCTGATTTGATCTATTACTTCGCTTTAAGCACAATAATATGAACAAAGCAAAGCCTACACTTATCTAACATTTCAAAGACATTACCTACCCACGCCTTCAGAAGAAGAAAATACGTAAATTAGACAAAATTTTTTTATTACTTTCTGCTCCGCTATTTGTGGTTGCGATAGTTCGGTAGCTATGGAAATACTCGCAAAGATGAAACCGAAATGGTTTGAGCGTAGTACTCTGTCACATTACACCTTTTAGAGAGGCCTTTTCGATAATCTAAGCAGTTTCAGGTGTTTTTTATAATTAAATCAAGTCGATAGTTAAAAGTGTGACGAGTAATTTTATTGCTATTGATAGAAAATACTTCAGCCGCTCACATGACAAATCGAACAATAAACACACTACCAATACGGTCGCACGATAACCAAATCACGTTAGGACTAGTGAATATGGATAAAAATAAAATGAAATAACTCCACTACCCGCTTTGTTGGAAAACCAGGATATTAAACGCGGTATTATTATCACCGATGCACTAAACACCCAGGAAAAGTCAGGGAACATCCTTGTGGGAAAAGAAAGTGGGCACTGAAAGGTAATCAAAGCACTCTACTTAATAATGTGAAGTTATTCTTCGTAAATACGCCCATTAATAGCTTCAATACTCACAAGATCATAGGTTAATTAAAAGGTCACTCATACCCTTAACTGGTGAGTATTGTGAGATTGAAATCCAGACGTTTCCTTGCTAGTAAGTGGTCACGGCAAAGGGTGTTTCATCAGTAGTATCAAGCATAATAATGCCAAAAATATACGCAATACTTGCGTGCTTAATAGGCAATCCACACTGGACACTGGATATGCTATTTGATGAAAATAGTTATTAAATGCGCAAGGGATATTGAGATCAAAACATGGCGATATTAGGTCACATTTCTTAAATTAAGCATAAGGTCGATATTAAAATCAAGGGTAAAATGGCTGGTTGGGACAGTGATTATCTGTTAAAAGTGTTGCAAATATTTTATATGCGATTGCCGTGGTTGAACGATTACGTCTGCCTTACGGGGGGAATATCTCGATAATTTGATCATTTTTTTTATTTAGGTGACTGATTATCCTTTCTATTACAGCGGGATCATCAATACTTGCAATGATCTTAATTATACCACGGCATTTGACATAGGCTAAAAGTTAACCCCCAACAGAATGCGTAATACCCGCTGGTATTTTAGCAATCTATTTGTTTATATAACCCTTGGAGTGGTGGCCAGGCAGTAAAAGAAATCAGCCCCATGAGCTTCGACTTACTAGGTGATTGGGGTGCGCGAGTGATACCAACAACACTGCACTTCAAAGAGGGGATATGACGCATTGAAGGGGCCCCTATGAATGCCAAAATTGAATTGGACTTAAGCCTTACCGAGACACGGGGATTTTTGGTTTACCATATTTTAATGAGTTACATTGGAAGATAACAAAGGATTTTGCAGAGAAATGTGCGCAAGATCCACAAAAATCCTTTGAAAAATTTATCAAACCTTCATTATAAGGTGGAGGGCTTTATGGCCGATTAAAAAATGATGGATAGCCTTTTTGAAGTGCCAGAGTAAACCTTAGTAACAACGAATAACCTCAGTTAGCGCGTCACAATGGAGAATGAAATGGGTAAGGATGATAATGAAGTTTTAGCATATATTGATAAATATGCGACCGTGTTTAATGCTTTGGCTCAAGAGGTGTTGAAAAGAACAAACAAAACGGCAGAAGGCTCTGGAGCAACGACACAAGGTATGTTTGACCCGCAAAAATTGGCGTCGCTGTTAAACGGTGACATTAAAGTTGATTCGAATAAACTCATTCAACAGCAAATGCAATACATGCAAAAACAATCCGATTTATGGCAACAAGCCTCTAAAGCAATGATGGGTCAGAATCTGGCTGTAAACACTGAAAAATCTGACTCAGAGGCGGCAATACCTAAAGCCAAATCCAATGACAGCCGATTCACGCATAGTGATTGGGAGCACAACCCGGTATTCAACTACATAAAAGAATCTTATTTAGTGAATTCAGACATGCTCAGCAATATGGTTGATGCTCTTGAATTCATTGACGAAAAAGCAGCCAAAAAAGCCAAATTTTTCACTCGTCAATATGTTAATTCGCTTGCGCCGACGAACTTTATCTTAACCAATCCAGAGGTTTGCGAAGAAGTGCTTAAAACCAAAGGCGAAAATTTAGTAAAAGGCATGCAAAACTTTCTTGAAGACCTAGAAAAGAGTCCTTTGGAAGCCTTTAAAATGCGCCAAAGTGACAGCAGTGCCTTTAAACTTGGTGAAAATTTGGCGAACACCCCTGGAAAAGTAGTTTTTCAAAATGAACTCATCCAGCTTATTCACTACACACCCACTCAAGAAAAAAACTACCAAATACCCGTGTTAATAACACCACCTTTCATTAATAAATACTATGTTCTTGATTTAGATAAGAAAAAATCAATGGTGCAATGGTTGCTAAATTCGGGCTATTCCGTGTTTATGATTTCTTGGGTTAACCCAACCCCCGAATTGGCCGATTATGATTTCACAGATTATATGCACAAAGGTCCTTTGGCGGCTATTGAGCAAATAAAAGCGATAACTAAACAAAAGAAAGTCAATGTAACCGGCTTTTGTGTTGGTGGTACTTTATTATCAATGACAGCTGCCTATTTAAGAGCGACTGGTGATGAGTCTATTGCTTCGCTTACCTTTTTAACCACATTATTAGACTTTAGTGAACCGGGCGAAGTTGGCAATTACTTATCAGAAGATATGCTATCGATGGTTGAACAAAACGCTGAAATTAATGGTGTTTTCGATGGGCGAATTATAGGTATGAGCTTTAGCTTGCTGCGCGAAAACAGCTTGTTTTGGTCTTTTTTTATAGACAACTACCTAAAAGGCAAAGACCCTGCCCCATTTGATATCCTCTATTGGAATAGCGATTCAACCAATATTACATCTGCTTGCCTTAAGCAGTATTTGCGCGCCACCTATTGGGATAACAAGTTAAAAGACCCTGGTGCCGTTGTTATAGATGGTGTGCCTATTGATTTAGGTAATATAGATATGCCCACCTACTTTTTGTCCACCATAGCCGACCATATCGTATTATGGCAAGGGGCTTATGAAGGAACCAAATTTGTGTCAGGCGATTGCCGCTTTGTATTAGCAGGCTCAGGACATTTAGCAGGAGTCATTAATCCTGCAGAAGGCGGTAAGTACCCCCATTGGATAAATGACGAACTGCCTGATTCAGCACAAGACTGGTTAAAGGGTGCAAAAGAACATAAGGGTTCTTGGTGGCCAGATTGGCATCAGTGGATGCAATCAACTTCAGGCAACAAAATTAAGGCGCTACAACCCGGTCAAAGTAAACAACATCCGTCCATTATGGATGCACCAGGGGACTATCTGCTCAAACGCTTAGACGAGTAATTAGACCACATTGCCTCAAAAGTATGCAATTTTCAACAAACTAGGCTAACCTGACTAGGCTCTTAAAACGAGCCTTTTTATTTTACATAGTATTTTGCCGTTTACTATTTCTTAGAGGTTACCTTGGTCGTCATAAAAAAATACCCGAATCGCCGTTTGTACGACAGCTCACAAAGTAAGTACGTTAATTTAGATTTTATTAAAGTACTGATAAATGATTGCATTGAATTCAAAATAGTGGATTCAAAAACAGAAGTGGACATTACCAAGTCGCTACTCTTACAAATTATTAGTGAGTCAGAAGCAAACCAACAACAGTCACTTTTAACCGATGTGTTGCTAAAACAACTTATTCGGTTTTACGATAGTGATATGGAAGTATTCGTTAGGCAGTATCTTGAGCAAAGCATTGTGCAGTTCATATCACAGCAAGATAAAGTGCAAGGATTAATGAAAAACATGGTCGACAACAGTCCAATCGGGATGTTTTCAAAAATTATGGAACAAAACATGTCGGCCTGGAACACACATCCTAAAAACAAAAAAGACAGTTAAAATAAATAGTTAACTGCTAGCCTACTTAAATCCTCCAATTTATTTTAAATAAATGTTGCAGTGCAGCAAAATAAGCCTTGATCTTCCCTGAAGTTCGTCTAATATTTGAACATACCAAATGTTGCAGCGCAGCAAAGTTTATATAGATAGA
The DNA here is from genome assembly GCA_046709505.1 of Paraglaciecola sp. Classification (GTDB taxonomy): domain Bacteria; phylum Pseudomonadota; class Gammaproteobacteria; order Enterobacterales; family Alteromonadaceae; genus Paraglaciecola. The sequence goes on from JBKEFM010000023.1 coordinate 32,557, forward strand.
AGGAGATACGAGTATGTTTAGTCAATTTTCAGAACAAATGAAAAATTCATCACTGCCCGCTAGTGAGTTACTTGCAGCTAATGTTAAAGCAATGGAAGCTGTGACTAAACAACAAACCCAATTTTTTTCAGGGTTGGTTGAGGACAGTCTTAAGTTAATGCAAACCATTGCTCAACAAACAGAAATCAAAGATGTGTTAGCCGCTCAGGCTGTTTATGCTGAGTCGTTAATGGAACGTTTCACCAGCACATCTACGGTTGCATACAATACAATAAATTCTGTTTCTCAGCAGTATACAGATTCATTAACATCAGGTCTTACAACAGCGCCAACAAAAAAAGCCAGTTTAAAAACGCTGTCGGTCTCAACTGAAACAGCAGTAGTAAAAAAACCAGTTACCGTAACCGCGAAGGCCGCGACCAAAACAAAGTCAACGCCGAAAGTGACAGCGAAAAAGCCAGAGACAAAAATGGCAATACCGGAACATTTAGCACCTAAATCGGTGGCCAAGCCGGCTGCAATGCCCAGTGCTGATGAAATAAAGGTACCGGAAAAAACAAAAAAAATTGATGCTACACCAGCACCTGATAATAAATAACCCCTGAAAAAACGTAGTTAAATTTTATTCTTAAAAATTGGAGATATATCATGTTAGATCAAATCAACGAACAACTTAAAGAGTCGATGAAGCCGGTTTCTGAATTAGCGACACTCAACATGTCTACTCTTCAAGCACTTGCTGAAAAACAAAATGCACTTTTCACAACGCTTTTAAGCAGTGGCGTCGCATTTGCAGAAACTGTAAGCCAGCAAAAAGACGTAACGAGCCTAGCTGAAGCCCAAAAAACCTATTTGGAAGGTTTACAACAGACGGTAACTGAATCTGCAAAAGAAACTTATACTTTAGTCTCTGGTGCTCAAGCTAAAGCTGGCGAAATGTTCAAAGGCATAAGTGAAGAAATGACAGCTAAAATGGCTGCAGCCGCTAAAGCTAAGTAGTACAAAACTGTTTGCGCAAATCCATTCGGTTTGTATAAACAATCTAAAGCAACTCCAATCACAAGGATCCAAGTGTCTCAGTGGTTGGAGTTTTTTTTATCCAGCAAGAGCTATTGAAAAGTAATGATACAATTCCGTTGCTGGCATGCAAGTATTAGGAGGCGTGATGAAGTATCAGGCATATGATTATTTTGAAAAAAGCGGGCAATTAATGAGCGAAGGTTTTCGCTTAGTTAACGAACTCATTACCCATCCCAGCAACCCATATTCATATACTTGGGGTGGCCGTCTTGCCAGTGCGACTCTCGAATCAGCGATGCGAGTTACCCAGCGTTATGACAAATTGGGTTTTCATATCACTACGGTTGATATAGAAGGAAAAGCGGTTGCCGTTAAGGAAGAAGTTATATTAGGGAAACCTTTTTGCAACCTCATTCATTTCAGTAAAGCAGGACAAACTGACAAAGACAAAGTGCTGCTGATCGCCCCCCTATCTGGACACCATTCAACCTTATTGAAAGGGACCGTTGAAGCCTTATTGCCAAAACACGAGGTCTATATTACTGATTGGTTAGACGCCCGGGAAGTACCATTAGAAGAAGGTCCGTTCTCATTCGATTGTTATGTTACCTACTTAATTGATTTTATGAACAGTCTGGGGCCAGATACCCATTTAATTGCTGTCTGCCAACCTACGGTGCAAGCATTAATTGCAACAGCTGTAATGGCGGGAGAGAAAAACCCCAATATACCAAAGTCATTAACGTTGATGGCTGGCCCGATAGATACCAGTAAAAATCCAACTCGTGTGAATGAATTTTCACAACAACGCCCCATGAGCTGGTTTGAAAATGTTGCTATCCAAACCGTTCCCCCAGGATATCCCGGCCAGGGCCGTAGGGTCTATCCTGGGTTTATGCAGCTAGGCGGGTTTATTTCAATGAATAAGGAAACTCACCTTAAGAAGCATCAAGAATATTTCCAAAACTTATTGGTTGGCGACACAGAAGATACCGATCGTTTTAGAGCATTTTATGATGAATACTTGTCTGTTTTAGATATGCCCGCTGAGTTCTATCTGGAAACAATAGAGCGTGTATTTAAAAATAACGAGCTGGCCAACAGAACTATTACTTATGCTGGTAAGCCTGTCGATTTCAATGCGATCACCAATACTCCGCTGCTTACAATTGAAGGTGCAGAAGACGATATTTGTGGTATCGGACAAACTGAAGCAGCTCAAGATATTTGTCAAAAAATACCAAAAAACATGCGCAAACATCATACTCAACCTGGTGCGGGTCACTATGGGATATTTAGCGGCTCAATGTATCGTAAGAACATCCGCCCATTACTTACTGAATTTATTGATAAATATTCCTAAATCCTATGCAAATATTGAGTGCCTTAACGCGCTTATCAAATAGACCAAAAGTGCGGAAATTCGCACTTTTTCTATTTGATAAGTGCGTATGAGTAGTAATCCAGCCATCTGCATTCAACATGTATATTGAGATATGAGGTAACAGCTCATCAAAATATTATTTGCGGTGACGACAAAGTAGTACTACGGAATTGTGAAAAAGATGCACTCCTATCGACGGCTAATTTTTTGAACAAACTAGGCTGGGAACCTGAGCTAAGGCGGGGCCTTGAGGTAGTGCTGCTGGCTGGCTTCAACGATGCCGGCCTTAGCAATAAGAGAAAAATATTAGCCACTGGGCAGATTTAAATATTGCCTAAGCCAACGGAAAAACCATGGGGTGATTTCATATTCTATCAAAGTTAGTTGTGCCCGCTGGCCATGAAAGATCGGCATTTTGGGCTATCCCGCTGACATCCGTAAGGTGATCTATACGACCAATGCCATAGAGTCGCTCAACAGTGTTATCCGTAAGTCGGTTAAAACACGTAAGGTTTTTCCGAGTGATGGTGCAGCGATGAAAGTGGTTTATCTGGCAGTCCAATCGGCATCCAAAAAATGGACTATGCCAATAAGAGATTGGAAAGCAGCACTCAATCGTTTTATGATTGAGTTTGAGGAGCAGCTGACTCCTCATATCTAAACTGGGCAATTACACAGTTTGTTTTACAGCCTCAAATTATCGAGTTGGGTGAGGCTTATGCCTCATCCCTCTCACAGAACCGAACGTACAAACCTCGTATACGGCTCATGCATACTTCATATCACTTTAATTTGTGACACAACATTACTATGACAACTAACATCATGTGCTATATGGGGATAATCCAAACCTGACGTGGTGGTAACGTTCAATGCAGGTCTTGGCGTTCTAGCTCAAAGGCAATCTACCAAAGTTATCTACAAATACTTCCCGTATACGAGCATTTTCATCAGTAACACTATTCCTAGTACACCAAATCTACGTCTCCTGTTTATCAGACAGCTTGTGTATCCATGAAATGAATAAATCACTCATTACAGTCTTAAAGCATGCTTCCCTTCTTCGTAATCAATTAAAGCTTTTGACTAAAATTGACCTCATCAAACACAATATTGATAGTCGGCTTGGTTTTGTCCTCCATACCATTACTGGCTTTCACAGGCCTAGCCTTACTCACTACTACGGGCTCATCTGCCACCTCACACCGACAATAAGTCTTGGGCTTCCCCTTGAATTTATGCCCCTTATTTACACTAAGTTTAGATGCCAGGCTTCCCCAGTTACTGTTCCGGTAACCGCGTTATGCCTCCCGGTTAGAAATGCCACCCTTAGGCACAGCATTGCTCTGACTAAATATTGGGCTTCGCGCTATTTTGTACGCTTATCCCCCCATGCCGCGGACAAATTCGACAGGAACGAATTTGAACAACCTCCGGTTGGCCTTTAGTGAATGCCGGGGGGCAAGCACATTATGGTTGTGTACCTCTAACTTCCTATGGCTTCCTTCAGACCTCACCGTTTGCCAGGTTCATAACAACCGATGTACTGCATCGCAGCGTTATGAACCCCTTGC
>JBKEFM010000024.1:0-35734 GCA_046709505.1 Paraglaciecola sp.
CGGCGTGTCCAGGACAGTCAACGTGGGCATAGTGACGAGCAGGTGTGTCATATTCAACGTGCGACGTTGAAATGGTGATACCACGTGCGCGCTCTTCAGGTGCATTATCGATTTGATCGAACGCAGAGGCAGAGCCACCATAGGTCTTAGCCAATACGGAAGTAATTGCCGCTGTTAAAGTAGTTTTGCCGTGGTCAACATGGCCGATAGTACCGACGTTTACATGTGGTTTAGTACGTTCAAACTTTGCTTTTGCCATTGTCTGTTCCTCAGCAAATATACATTAATATAAATTTTTTAATTGAGATAAGATAAGGTGAGTGGTGCTGATAGGCAGATTCGAACTGCCGACCTCACCCTTACCAAGGGTGCGCTCTACCAACTGAGCCATATCAGCGTACACAAAAATGGAGCGGACGGCGAGAATCGAACTCGCAGCTTTAGCTTGGAAGGCTAAGGTATTACCACTATACGACGTCCGCACATCTGCTCACATACTATACCAAGCAAAAGTGGTGGAGGGGGCAGGATTCGAACCTGCGAAGGCTGAGCCGTCAGATTTACAGTCTGATCCCGTTGACCGCTTGGGTACCCCTCCAGATTGATGGTGCCGACTACCGGAGTCGAACTGGTGACCTACTGATTACAAGTCAGTTGCTCTACCAACTGAGCTAAGTCGGCACGTCATCAAGAGGGTGCGGATATTAGAGTAACATTTGGGTTGGCGCAATAGGTAAGTTTGAAAAAAACCAATATTTCGTTCTGTTTGCTTAAAAAAAAAACTAATTAGCTTTTTTTTAACCACATCATGCCTTAAACAGACAAAAAATTAATTTTATAAATAGTTCTTCAACATGAATTTAATTTGATAAATAATTCATTAAACCACATAAAACTAAATTCGGATGAAATATGCACTGCTTAGGTGCGCATTTATTAAGCAGTGCCTGGCCACCGCCGCTGATTATGATTTGATAATTATCGGTGAAAGTGGACATTTGTTGCTCGGCAGCATGGAAAAATCCAAGTGTAGCGGCAACACAACCCATGTTGACGCAATCAACTGTTTGTTTTCCAACCAACAAATCCGTTGGAAACTGGTCATTGGCAAAGACATGACGAGTATTGCTCACCACACTGTCACGCATTAGCGAAAAGCCCGGCGCTATCCAACCTCCCAGATGTTGATCGTTGAGCACAAAATCGCAGGTATTGGCGGTACCAAAATCCAGTACAGCGAAAGCTTTATCCGTTAAACGTCGTCCAGCCAGTATCGCTAACCATCTATCTACGCCTAAGGTCTGGTAATGCTCATAGGCGCAATCTATACCAAAGCCATGGGTTGGCGTGGTGACCATCAATAGCGGTTTATTATGCACCGTACACAACTGGGTTAAGGTGTCTACCTGTTCTGCCTGTCCTACCGATGACACTAATACCCGGTCACAGCAGTCTATAATTGGCGCCAGTTCAATGACACTAGTACACCTAACTACCCTAATAGGAGATTGCGCTATTGGTACCTCGCCATTGACCAGGGTATATTTAATCTGGCTATTGCCTATATCAATCAGTAAAGCATTATGTTTGCCGGACACTTATCTCTCCTCCGCTATAAGCGTGTAATTTGTTGTCTACTTGCAGTAACAGTGCACCTGTTTGGTCTATTCCTCTGCCTATACCGGATATGGATTTACTGCCTATAGTCAGTGATATAGCCTGGTCGCGATAGACGTCCAGAGTCCGCCACCTTTGTAAAAATGGCATTAACCCTTGTTGGCCAAAAAGGTGAAGCGCTGTTGTAATTTCATCTAGCAGTAATGCACAGATTTTATTGCGCTCCACTGGCCGCCCGTTTAGCTTGGCAAGATCAATCCAGGGTTGGTCTATTTCTTCCACCTTTGGCGGTAACGACATGTTCAGGCCAATACCTATAATGCAGTCGCATGTCCCGCCTATTTGCCCCTCTACCTCAATAAGCACCCCGGCCAGCTTCTTTCCTTGGGCATAAATATCATTAGGCCACTTTAGCTGTATATCGTTATACCCTGCTTTGTGGAGAGCCTCACTAAGGGCAACGCCCACTGCTAAGCTTAAGCCCCCTATTGACTGGTATCCGCCTGCGAATTGCCAATACATGGACAAGTAAAGACTCGCACCGTAGGGAGACACCCATTTTCTGCCACGCCTTCCTCGCCCAGCGGTTTGTGCCTCGGCCACGCATGCTTGACCGCTGGTGAGTCGTTCCTTGTGATCTTTAATATACTGGTTGGTTGAGTCAATAACGTTGAGTACCTCCAACTGCCGGAGATCAAATTGCAGGCAATATTTGCCAATAAGATCATGGGCTAACAATTGAATGGGAGCAGCGAGCTTGTATCCTTTGCCCGTTACACTGAAAATATCCAGTCCCAATTCAAGTAACGATTTAATATGTTTTGACACAGCTGAGCGAGAAATACCTAACTGCTCACCTAAGGCTTCACCGGAACAAAAATTCCCTGACGCGAGTTCGGTTAGCAAATAAGTTTTGATATGATCGGGTTGTTTATTCATCTATAAATTTCATAATTTAACTGGCCCGTCCTGACCTATCAATTGCACTTCATTTTCGAGGCTAATGGCGAATTCTGCGAAGACTGCCCGTTTGATTATTCGGGCCAGCGTTAACAGCTCAGGTCCCTGACCCGAACCAAGGTTAGTTAGTACTAATGCTTGTTGAGGATGACAGCGAATACCGCCCAAGGTTTGCCCCTTAAATCCCAGGGTATCGATCAGCCAAGCTGCGGGCAGCTTCACCTTATTTATACCGGCAGGATAATGGGGTAATGTCGGCCACTTTTGTTTGAAGTATAAAAATTCTGAATGAGAAATAACAGGATTTTTGAAAAAACTGCCTGCATTTCCCAGTACCTTGGGATCCGGTAGCTTCGCTGAACGAATAGCGACCACTTTATCAAAAACATCCTGAGCTGTGGGCTTTATCAGGGCCGCTAATTCACCATAATGTAATATGGGCTGCCAAGCCTTAGGCACACGAAAATGAACCTTAGTGATAATGCCGCGTTGATATAGTGCGTGCTTGAAAATACTGTCACGGTAAGCAAAGCAACATTGTTCATGACTAAGGGATTTAAGCACATTCATTTGACAGCAAACATAGTCAACTTGAGTGACAAAGCGCTCCACTTCAATCCCGTAAGCACCAATATTTTGAATGGGCGACGCCCCTACACTACCTGGGATTAGGGCTAGGTTTTCAAAACCGTTTATGCCCCGAGCCAGACACCACTTGACTAAATCATGCCAGCCAACTCCGCTACCTACCGTCAGCCTGAAGCTATCGACAGTCTCATTCAGTTCAATTTCATTGAGATTAACGCGCAGCACCAGGCCGTTAAAATCACTGACAAAAGCCGTATTGCTACCCTGGCCAATGACATAATAAAGCTTGTCTTGCACATCGTTGAGAAAACTATGTATGTCATCGATGCTATTTACATCAACAACAGATTCACAATATGCGGGTAAGGCAAAGGTGTGCAGCGTCTGAACAGATTTCAATTTTTCAGCCAACAGGAAATTTTCCACATTCTAGCCAAGAGGGAAAAAAAAACAAAGGATTGCTTGATGTAAAGGTGTAATTATCAACGATATGAAACTCCTTTTTTAAATTATCTCTGGAGATTGAATATATTGTTAAAAGCGGTTGGCTAAAAAAGTCATAAAATAATGTTTATATACAGATCAGATATTTAGACATTTCTTTGTTTTGATTCATTGAATTGCATTTATACAAAGCTATTGGCGTTACCGTTAGGTGGCAAGGAACTGGGCACCGTTAGCTTAGGCCTATTAAGTGATTAGGATGACTGGGACCAACCAGCATAAGGATATGATCTAGTATATCCATCTCAAAACCACTTATACTGCTCCGTGCTAGTCAGTGATCGCTGGGCAAGAATGTAAACGGGTTTAATCAAGGCGCTACAATCATTGCGAGGCTTTGCTCAAAAACTGCTGAAAACATTCCCAGTGAGTACTTATTAACACGGATTGGCATCAGTCAGCAATTATAGGCTTTTTTGTGATGATACATACTCGCATCTGCAGCAATGGACAGTTGTTCTTTTGTTGTGCCGTTCTGTGGGTAGATGGCAAAGCCAATGCTGGCAGTAATAGTGATGGTGTGATCACCGATTTTCATCGGTACTTCAACGATTGCCTTGAGTTTGCCTATAACCAGCTCAACGTCATTGCGGCCATGAATATTGATTAACAATAGTGTAAATTCGTCGCCACCCATGCGCCCTGGACTATCTGAATCTCTTGAGCAAGCTATTAGGCGCTGGCTAAACTCGATCAGCACCCCATCGCCTACCTCATGACCAAGGGTGTCATTTATCTCTTTGAATTTATCTAAATCGATATAGAGTAATGCCAGTTGACGATTTTCACGACAGGCTTGTTTCAACGCAAATTCCAGGCGCACACCGAACAGGGAACGGTTGGGTAGATTGGTCAGAGCATCATGGTTGGCCAAGTGAAGGAGGTTGGTTTCAGCTTGCTTGCGGATGATCGTGTTAGCAATCTGTACCGATACATAATGTAATAGTTGTTCGCTTTGTGCCGTGTAATTGACCCTGTCAGTAGGTTGTTGTAAAACCAATGCACCTATGACTTCATTTGCAGAGACCAATGGTACCCCTAACCAATCTATCTCGGGTAATTTATTAGGTGGTGATTGGCTGTTTGATGCTCCGCTTTCGTTATCCAGCATGAGTAAGGGACGTCCTGTTAACAGAACCTTGGCCAAAGGCTCATCAGCTACCAATTTTCGGCTGTCATAGGTGCGTTTTAATCGGTCAACACAATAGGGAAAGGTCAATTGTTTGCTGTGTTTTTGATACAAAACTACGCAGAAGCTTTCTGCTGGCAACAAGGTTGTAATAATTTGGTGGATATCTTTATAAAGCGCAGTCAGATCAGCGGCGATATGTGCTGCTTCTGAAATAGCATATAGTACTTTTTGCAGACGTTCTGCCCGTTTTAGAGGCGAAATATCCCTCGCTATAGCTAAGCGCAACCCTTCAGTATGAGACCATGACGCTGACCACATAATGTCGACAATATGCCCTTTTTTATGTATATAACGATTTTCGAAGTGGGGTACCGGTGTACCAGCCATCACTTTTTGTGCGGTGCGCAGGGTTATTTCCCGATCTTCAGGGTAAACCAGATCGAGCATGGGGACTCCAAGTAATTCTTTGGAGGTATAACCAAAAATCCGTTCACTGGCGGCATTGACGAATACAAAATGCCCCTGACTGTCAACCACACAAACAGCATCAAGCATTAAGTCCAAAAACTGGGGCAGCAACAACTGAATATCGTTAGGCATTTTGCACCATTAGCTTGTAATTAGGGGAAGAGGTGAATATTAATCCTAACATCAAAAGGCTGCTACGCTGTCAGCGAAGTCAAGAATCAAGTAAAGCAGAGATATGACTGCAGTTCTAGCTTTTGCAGGAGAGCCTATATTTTACCACGCAACGATAAGCAGGTATAAAAAAAGCGCCTTAGTGGCGCTTTTTTAGTTTATTAAAATCGGTTAAATTACTTTGTACCCGTTTTACTGTTCATATATTTGAAGAAATCGCTATTAGGTTCAATCACCAAAACATCCTGTTTGCTGGAAAAGCTGGTTTTATAGGCATCCATGCTGCGTAAAAAGTTATAAAACTCGGGATCCTTGGTGTAAGTATTGGCATAAATCTGTGCTGCCTGAGCATCCCCTTCACCACGCAATTTACGGGCATTACGCTCGGCGTCAGCCAGCATGACCGTTACTTTTGCATCCATCTCTGCCTTGATGAATTCCGCCTTTTCTTTACCTTCAGAACGATGCTCACGAGCCACAGCATCACGTTCGGTACGCATTCTTTGGAAAATATAGTTACGCACTTCGATGGGCAGATTAATTTGCTTAACCCTGACATCAACGATTTCTATTCCTAATTGATCTGAGCTATCCGAGGCTTGAGCCATGGCTTCGTCCATCAATTCAGAACGCTCTCCAGACACAATTTCTGAAATGGTACGGGTACCAAATTCAGAGCGCAGACCGTTGTTGACTTTCTGTTGCAGCAATATCTCAGCGTTGTCCTTAAAGCCCCCTGTGGCCAGGTAATATTTGGCAAAGTCTCTGATACGCCACTTAACGTACAAATCAACGATTAAGTCCTTTTTCTCTGAGGTCACAAATCTGTCCGCAACTTCATCTAGGGTTTGGATCCGCGCATCAAGTTTCACTACCCGGTCAATAAAGGGTAATTTAAAGTGCAGGCCCGGCTCAAATACTACTGTTTGCGTGGTCTCACTGTCACGTTGCACCTTGCCAAATTGAATGACTATGGCGCGGTCGCCTTCTTGTACCACAAACAACGAACTAAATACTAAAGCTCCAAGGGCGACAATTATTACTAATATAAAATTTTTCATCGCTTAGTTTCTCCCAGTGCGGAAACGGTCATCGCGCGTGCTGTTCTGAGTTGGGCCACCTGAGGTGCTAACAGGATCCTGATTGCGTAGCCCTTCTAAGGTTCGCCTGTTATTGACGGGCGCGACAGCATTACTTTGACGTTCCAAAATTTTGTCTAAAGGCAAGTACAGCATGTTGCCGCTGCCTTCGGTGTCTACCATGATCTTACTGGTATTGGCATACACTGACTCTAAAGTTTCAATATACAAACGGCTTCTGGTGACTTCAGGTGCGGCCTGATATTGGGGCAGCAACTCTTCGAAGCGGGCTATTTCACCCTGTGCTTGTAAAATGGATTGTTGTTTATAAGCTTGGGCTTCTTCGTTCATTCGCTTGACTTGACCTCGAGCCCGGGGTTCTATTTCCCGTGAATAAGCTTCAGCTTCATTGATAAAGCGTTGTTCATCTTCCTGGGCGGCAATAGCATCATCAAATGCAGCTTTGACTTCCTCCGGAGGACGAGCATCTTTAAAGTTCATATCCACTATAGAAATACCCATATCATAGGGGTCAATAATATTTTGCAGCTCATCCCGAACATTTTGTCTGGCTTCTTCCCGGCCACCGGTCAAGATAGCGTCCATTTTTGAATGTCCCACGACATAACGAATGGCGCTGTCCAGTGCCTGACTCAAACTTTCTTCCGGACTGGTTACCGAAAAGCTATATTTGTAGGGTTCCAGAATACGATACTGCACCTCCATTTCTACCCGCACCACATTTTCATCTTCTGTCAGCATGGAGCCGGAAGAGGACATGGAGCGCACGGTTTGCACATTAATCGGTAATACTTTGTCCACAAAAGTTGGTTTCCAGCGTAAGCCGGGATCAACAAAGTGGCTGAATTCACCAAAGCGCAATACCACACCCCGTTCAGCTTCTCGTATGGTATAAAAACCACTGATAGACCAGATAACCAGTAATAAACCTACTACTAAGCCCAAACCGACTTTAAAACCGTTGCCGTCTGATGAACCACCTTTACCACCGCCAAATTTGCTAAATTTGTTTAAAATATTTTTAAACAATTCATCCAGATCTGGAGGACCTTGATCGCGGCCACCGCGATTTTTCCAAGGATCATTATTATTACCACCGGGCTCATTCCAAGCCATCGTTACTCTCCAAATAGTTAATCAATAAAAATAGTTTTAAAAAATTCAAGATGAAATATGTTCAATCATTTATCTTAAAATCAGTGATGTCTGAGCTAGTGCGCTTGTTAAGGCGGTGCCAATCCACAGTTGGCATGTGTACCTGTACTAGCCAACTTCCGTCCTCTGCGTAAGATTCCTCAGAGATACAGTTCATGTTTAGTAATTCGCCTCTGAGTTTACCCTCTTGTGGTGGAATACGTAACTTAAGGAGCATCATGTCCTGTGCCAGGCATTCACTCAATGCACTAAACAGTAATTCGGTCCCTATACCTTGCTGAGCTGACATCCATACCCGAATGGGCAGCCCATTTTCGTCCCTGTCTATACGCGGCTCAACACTTTGCATGCGATCTATTTTGTTACAAATCATTAATTGCGGAATTTCGTCAGAATCAATTTCGTCTAACACGGCATTGACTTGATCAATGTTTTCGCGAAATTGCTCGTCTGAATAATCCACTACGTGCAATAACAGATCTGCTTGTTGAGTTTCTTGCAAGGTAGCTTTAAACGCCGCTACCAGATCATGGGGCAGGTGACGTATAAAACCAACCGTGTCGGCTAAAATTGCTGGCCCTACATCACGCAACTCTATGCGCCTAAGGGTAGGATCCAGGGTGGCAAACAGCTGGTCAGCCGTATATACCGCTGCATCAGTAATGGTATTAAACAGAGTCGATTTACCTGCATTGGTATAACCGACTAGGGCCAGAGTTGGAATTTCAGCCCGTACCCGCGCCCGTCGACTTTGCTCTCGTTGTTTTTGTACCTTGGCCAGACGAGCTTGAATGCTTGTAATTCTGGCACGCAATAGACGTCTGTCAGTTTCCAGTTGGGTTTCACCTGGACCACGTAAGCCAATGCCACCTTTTTGTCGTTCCAGGTGGGTCCAGCCGCGAATTAGGCGTGTGGACATATGCTTAAGCTGGGCGAGTTCAACTTGCAATTTACCTTCATGGGTGCGGGCACGCTGGGCAAAAATATCTAAAATTAACCCGGTCCGGTCCAGAACCCGGCATTTACAAAGTTGTTCTAAGTTACGCTCTTGAGAGGGGGACAAACTATGATTAAAAATAACCACGTCGGCATCGTTTGCTCTAACGGCGTTGGCAATCTCTTCAGCTTTACCGCTGCCAACAAAATAACGAGTGTGGGGGACTTTACGTGACCCCGTGACTACATCAGCCGCATTAACACCCGCAGAACTAACCAATAACTGCAGTTCTAGTAAATCTTCTTTACTGCTGTCATCAGAAAAATCTATATGGACTAATACAGCCTGCTCGCCTGCTTCATAACGGTCAAACAAGCCGTTCTCCTGTGACCACTAGCAGCTAACCTTCGTCAGAATCTGCTTGGGGATTGGTTGCTGAAATGGGGATGGCCCGTGACGGAACAACTGTGGAAATCGCGTGCTTGTATACCATCTGGCTTACTGTGTTTTTTAGCAAGATCACAAATTGATCGAACGACTCAACCTGGCCCTGAAGTTTAATCCCGTTGACAAGATAAATTGAAACAGGGATACGCTCTTTGCGAAGCGCATTTAAGAATGGGTCTTGTAAAGATTGACCTTTTGCCATCATTTATCCTTTCTTCTTATTATTAATTACACGCCTCAGCTAATTATACAGAAATAATAAAGTCTGTATAGGTAACGGCTCACAGAGGAATTTTGCTTAGTTTAACAACATTACTCAAATTGTCTTTAGAAAACGTGTCTAATGAGTGTAAATTTTCCCAACTGCGCAGCCAGGTTAATTGACGTTTTGCCAATTGCCTTGTAGCTGCAAGGCCCTTTTGTTTCATTTCCTGATAACTTATTTCACCGTCTAAATATTGCCACATTTGTCGATAACCCACACAACGTATGGAAGGCAGGTCAGTATGCAAATCCGCCCGTCGCTTCAATTGCGCGACTTCTTGTTCGAAGCCACCTTTGAGCATGGCGTCAAAACGATCGGCGATGCGCTCATGTAGCACACTGCGATCCGCAGGAGCAATGGCAAACTGACTGAACTGATATGGGGCTGGTGGCAGCTTATTCAAACGTAATTCGGTCATAGATTTTTTAGTTAAGTGATATATTTCCAGAGCCCGCATTAAACGTTGGGGATCATTAGGATGAATACGGGCAGCAGAAACCGGATCAATGTCACTTAATTGCTGATGTAATGCCTCCCAGCCCAGGGACAATGCCTGTTTTTCAATTTCCTGCCTGATACTTTTATCTGCTGCTGGTAAACTAGATAAGCCGTCTGTTAGGGCTTTGTAATAAAGCATGGTTCCACCGACCAACAAGGGGATACGGCCCTTGTTGGTAATGTTTTGCATTTCTCTTAATGCATCACGCCTGAACTCGGCTACTGAATAACTTTGGACGGGGTCAAGTATATCAATCAATCTATGGGGGGCTTGTGCTTGTTCATCGGCACTGGGTTTGGCGGTGCCGATATCCATGTTGCGATATATTAACGCTGAATCCACACTGATAATATCGCAGGGCAAGGCCTGGCATAGCTCTATTGCCAGGGATGTCTTGCCTGAAGCCGTTGGACCCATAAGTAAAATGGCCGGGGGTAAAGTGGTGTGGCTGACGTTATCAGACATAGTCCGCTATCCATTTTTGTAAGGGCAATTCCTTGCCAAATTTGCTCACTAGCTGAGCCGCAGCAGTGGGCTCATCGTTAACCAGTTCTGCCCAAAGTGTCTGGGCTTGCTGGGCTGAAAAATCCAGTGACTGGGAGGCTATACATTCAAACAGATGGGCTCGCATATCCCCGCGAGCACTTAACGAGTCCTGTAGCAGTTCCGGGAGAATGGTCGCCCAGGGTAACTGGCGCATACCGGCGGGTACTTTACGTAAAATTACCCGCTTGGCGCTCCAGCCAATTTCTACACTGTTGTCGAGTAACGGCTGATACAACACCTGCGCCTGTTGTAACATCTCCTTGGGAGCATCTATGGATATGGGCATCAAGAGGGGTTGACTAACTGGCACCTGTATGGCGAATAACTGATGTAGCTTTTCACAATGTAAATCCCTGCTCATCAGAACATAGAATTTCCCTGCCTGGGTAACCAGAATATGCCGGTCATCTAGGGTCAGGCACTGGGCAGGAGAGCCCAGAGTAAAGGCGGCTGAATCGCTTGTGGGGGTAACTAGCTGTTGATAACCCTGCACGGCTTTGGCCTTGATAGACTGGCCACCCCTGTAATCCCCAGTGATGCCTTTGTGGTTACCTGATTCCTGCACGCGGCCATATGTATTTTCTGCCACACTCGGGCTGGAATACCCAGCGGCGGAGGTGGTTTGCAACGGCTGAATATAATTATGTTTGGGGGTAGGGTGTGCTAATTCCACGGTCCCTGGTTGAGACTCATGGGATTCAAAATACTGATTGATCGCATCTCCCAGAGCCCTGAAGATAAAATCGTGTACCAGTCGCGCCTGGTGAAACCTGACTTCGTGTTTGGCAGGGTGCACATTGACATCCACTTGCTGGGGTTTGATCTGTAAATACAATACGTAATTAGGATGGCTATCGGCACTGACAACACCTTCAAATGCTTGGCGAATAGCGTGATTAATCAATTTGTCGCGCATCACGCGACCGTTGACATAGAAATACTGGCATTGGGCTTGTGTACCAGCTGTATCGGGTGGAGACAGCCAGCCTTTTAGCGTTAAGTCTTGGTAGCTACTGTCTAAAGCAATGGCTTGCTCAGCAAAGGTTTTATTGCAAATCGCAGCCAGTCTCTTTATCTGAGCCTCTTTTTTATCCGTTACCGGGTATTTACGCAGTAATTTACCGTTGTGTTTAAGGCTAAAACCCACGTCGAAACGGCTCAGGGCGATGCGCCTTATGACTTCATCAATATGAGCAAATTCGGTTTTTTCGGCCCGTAAAAATTTGCGCCTGGCTGGCGTATTAAAAAATAAGTCAAGTACTTCTACACTGGTGCCTTTTGGGTGAGCCACCGGATTAAGTTGTACTTGCATGTCACGGCCCTCAGTATGGGCTTGCCAAGCCTGTTGCTGGGCATCAGGCTTGGATGTCAAGGTTAAGCGGGCCACTGAGCTGATACTAGCCAGAGCTTCACCGCGAAAACCCAGACTGCTGATCTGTTCGAGATCATCCAGGCTAGCGATTTTGCTGGTGGCATGGCGACTTAAGGCCAAGGCGAGTTGCTGGTGTTCAATACCACAGCCATTATCGCGAATATAGATACGTTTATGGCCACCCTTATCAATTTCGATCTCGATATGAGTCGCTCCACAGTCCAGGCTGTTTTCAACCAACTCTTTAACCACAGATGCGGGTCGTTCAACCACTTCACCAGCTGCAATCTGGTTGGCAAGCTGGGCGGGCAAAATGCGTATGCTGGCGATAGAAGAGGACAAAAATGTAACCTTTTGGCTATGGATGAATATTCACTAGTGTATTACGGACTAGGTGCGAGGAATAGTCAGTACCTGACCTATTCGCACAATATCTGAATTGAGGTTGTTGGCAGCCTTTAATGAGCTGATACGCACATTGTATCTTTGAGCAACAATGGATAACGACTCACCGCTACGCACCTTGTGGGTACGATTGAATTGCTTCTGCTTAGCCCATAAAGAGCCATCAGGAGGGGCTACTTTAAAATGCTGCTTGATAGCCACAAAAATAGATTGGGCTAGTTTTTGCCTGTACTCAGCCCAGTTGAGATTTTTCTCTTCTGTGGGATTAGAGATAAAACCGGTTTCAACCAAAATGGAGGGAATGTCTGGGGCTGTCAGTACTGCCAAACTGGCATATTGGGGGTTTTTTTTATGCATTTTTGTGACGGCTCTTAGCTGACCGATTACCCGTTTGCTCAAATCGTAGCTGGTAGTAAGGGAGTGGTCCATGGACATATCGAGCAAGGCCTGGGTCACATAACGTTCATTGGCGGTATCCTGAATAACTTCTGCTGCGCCGCCTAAAAGCTCGGAATGACGTTCCGACTTTTCCATCCACCGTCCCAGTTCAGAATTAGCCCGGCGCATAGACAATACCCATACCGAGGCGCCACTGGGTTGGGGAGTGGTGAAGGCGTCTGCGTGCACCGAGATCAATAAATCTGCTTTATGTTTACGTGCAATTTCTGGGCGTTTATTGGGAGAAATATAATAGTCCCCGGAACGAGTCATAATGGCTTGCATACCTGGCTCGGCGTCAATGAGTTTGGCAAGACGTTGGGCAATATTGAGCGTGATATTTTTTTCAAAGCTGCCAGAGGGACCTATTGAACCAGGATCTTCACCGCCATGGCCGGCGTCCAGAACTATGATGATATCCCGTTCAGATTTAGCACTGGAACTGTGTTTAATTACCGCTGGCTTGAGTTGACTGGCCGTCTTGTCTTCCAAATCAATGACCAGACGATTATGGTAAGGCTCAGTTGGCGGTAATGAAAATAAGGAGCTGTCGAGTTTTCTACTGAGCTCTATCACTACCCGAACTGAACCTTTATCTTTTGGGGCGGAGTAGCGCAATTTTTTTATCAGCGGACTGTTGCCAGTCATTTGGGCAAAATTGAAGTTTTCCTTGGTATCGGCCAAATCGATGACCAGCCGATCAGGATTGTGTAAGCTAAAATAGCTAAATTGGGGTGCATCGGCTAAATCAAAAACGATACGGGTGCTGCCCGGTGAAGGCCATACACGTACGCCGTCAATGGCATTTTTCGCCAAAGCCATACCCGCTAGCCCGCTTAATAACAGGCCTAACAACCAAACGGGTACTTTTTGCCGATTACGTTTCATTCTTATTTTTTAACTTATTTATGAATGCTTATTTTAAGTGGGTTAATAATTGGTGTCCATATGGGCTTATAGCCTGCACGTTTAATGAGCGACTATTTTCAATAAATTCAATACTAATGTGTAAATCAGCAGATGCCAAGAGGCCGGCGCCTTTATCTGGCCATTCAATCAAACACAGGCAGTCGTTGTCGAAATAATCACGGATCCCCATAAATTCCAGCTCTTCAGGATCCGCTAATCGGTACAAATCAAAATGAAAAACTCGCCACCCCCCAACTTCGTAGGGTTCAACCAGGGTATAAGTTGGGCTTTTCACCTTGCCTTGATGTCCTAATCCCTGAATGAAACCTCGGCTAAAGGTGGTTTTACCGGCCCCCAAATCACCCTGTAGATAAATGACGGCGGCTTGATTACATAATTTGGCCAAACGGCTAGCCAGGTCTTCCGTAGCTTGCTCATTGGCTAAAAAAAAGGTTTTTTTCATGGGTTATTAATTAATACTCGTAAGGGGTCAAATAAATCTGTGGCAAGCATACCACGTTGTCCATACTGCCTCGCAACCTTGTCAGCGGCTGCACTGTGTAAACATACGCCATACAAGGCGGCTTGGGTAGCGTTCATGCCCTGGCATAACAGTGCTGCTATGATTCCCGTTAATACATCCCCCATACCACCTGTGGCCATACCTGGATTACCATCCTGGCAAATCCAGGTATGTCGTCCGTTGCTTATCATGGTGCCCGCCCCTTTTAAAACACAGACTGCATGGTATTGCCGGGCAATCTCTTGAACTGATTGCAGCCGGTTGTGTTCGATGTCCGTAGTGCTGCAGCCGAGCAAACGTGCTGCTTCACCGGGATGGGGTGTTAGGACGACCCGTTTATTGTCTAATCGCTGACGCAGACCCATTTTTTCAGCGGCCAATATATTCAGTCCATCGGCATCAATGACCAGGGGTTTAGTGTGCTGCATCAGATGATTGAATACGTGCACAAACAACTCATGACCCCAGTCATTTTGGCCCAGGCCTGGGCCAATGGCTAAACCACTGGCCCAGGTCAATTGCTGGTTAATATTATCGCTGCTGAGCATTAATTCAGGGCGACCCATGGCTATGGTTGTACGATTATCACTGTGACAGTAAGCGCGCACCAGGCCGGCACCGCTGCGCAATGCCGCTTCACTGGTCATACGAATGGAACCGGGCATATCCTGGTCAGCGCCGATGCACAACAGACGACCAAATTGGCCTTTATGGGCATGATTGGCTCGGGGTGCCAATTTGGGCAAGTGGGCAAAACTGATTAAATGAGCCACAGGTTTGGCTAAGGAGGCAAACGACTTCCCTATGCCTAAATCGTTATAAATCAGTTTGCCGCTGTAACTTTTACCCTGACCGCTGGTTAATCCAATTTTTTTGCCCACAAAGGTCACGGTGCTATCCGCTTGTACACAATGACCTAAGGGGTAACCTAAATCCGCATGTAAGCCAGAGGGAATATCGATACTCAGCACGGGTACATCGGCTTGATTGATAGCAGTAATAGCTTGGGAAAAGTTGGCCTTTACTGTGCCGGATAAACCTGTGCCCAATAAGGCGTCTACTATAACATCGAAACTCGATAAATCCACGTCCTGCCAGGGAAGAACAGTGCCCTGGGCTGCCCACCAATTTTGCTGAGCTTGCCAGGCATCCCCTGTTAGTTGTCCGTCAGGGTTTATGGCCGCCACACTGACTTGCCAGCCAAATGCCTTGGCTAGCTTTGCCACGATATACCCGTCGCCACCGTTATTCCCTGATCCTACCAAGATGACTATTCGTCGTGCGTAGGGCCAGCACTGTTTGAGATGATTAAAGGCCGCCTGTCCCGCTCGCTCCATCAGGGTAAACATAGGACAGCCCATGGTCAAGGCAGCTGCTTGTTCGTTATTGCGTACCTGCTCTGCACAAAAAACTTTATGTGATAAACTTATCGGTGTCCAATTTTCCGTTAAGGTTGTTAATGTCGTCTGCACAATATGATCTCCATTTTCTCCATCAGTTAACTAAAAATATCAAGGCTTGGGGCAAAGCGCTAGGCTTTCAGCAAGTGGGGATTGCTGACGTGGACTTAGCCCACCATGAGAAGTACTTGCAAAGCTGGTTAGATAAGGGTTACCAGGGTGACATGAGATATATGTCCGAGCATGGTATGAAACGTGCCAGACCCGCTGAGTTATTACCCGGTACCCTGCGTGTGATCAGCGTGCGTATGGACTATTTACCCCCCGAGGCAAAGTTTGCACGGACCTTAAAAAATAAAAACAAAGCCTATATCAGTCGTTATGCATTAGGCCGTGACTACCACAAATTATTGCGCAGCCGTCTGAAAAAGCTAGGTGAAAAAATTTCATTACACTGTGAGGCGTTAAATTTTCGCCCCTTTGTGGACTCGGCTCCGGTACTCGAACACGCGATTGCCCAAAAAGCGGGAATAGGCTGGACTGGCAAGCATTCCCTGACGCTCAACAAGGAAGCTGGTTCCTGGTTTTTTCTGGGGGAACTTTTTGTGGATATCCCCTTGCCGGTGGATATCCCCGCACAGCAAAGTTGCGGCAGTTGCAACGCCTGTATTACGATTTGCCCAACCCAGGCGATAGTCGCGCCTTATGTGGTAGACGCCCGGCGCTGTATTTCCTACCTGACCATAGAGTTAAAAGGGGCCATCCCGGTGGAGTTTCGCACGCTAATAGGTAACCGAGTGTATGGCTGTGATGACTGTCAGTTGATTTGCCCCTGGAATCGTTACGCCCGCTTAACTGACGAAGACGATTTTCACCCTCGCCAGGCTTTGCAAGACAAAGATTTGCTGGCATTACTGAACTGGGATGAAGAGATGTTTTTGCGTCTCACCCAAGGTTCGCCCATTCGCCGAATCGGTCACCAGCGTTGGCAGCGTAATTTAGCCGTAGGCCTGGGTAATGCTCCCTACAGTGCTGATATTGTTACTGCCTTGGAATTACTGTTGACCACCTCCAGTGAGTTAGTGCAGGAGCATGCAAGATGGGCGATTGAGCAACAACAGATTAAGAAAACTAGTGTGCCTGGTGACCCCAACCGCCTTAATCTACGTTTGATCAGAAGCATAGAAAAGGGGTTGCCCCGTGATGCCTGATGCCTGATGCCGCTTTTTGATTAAATAAAGTTTTTCACTATGCGCGGCACTGCACTGTGGTGACGGGGTAGTTCAATAGTTGTGTCAACAGTGTCTGCCGGATAGCCGTATAAGCCGAATCGGTTGTCGCGGCAATGGCTAAGAATAATCACAAAATTGGGATGAAATGACTGGTCATCTTTAAAGGGATCCAGGACAGGTACCCTATAGCGCCCAAATTTAAGGATGGCCATCTGATAGCCATTACGGGGGAGCATCTGATCAAAAACCGGTTGGGACAAGCAAGCATAAATCGCAAACTTGGGTAGTTGAATGCGCACCTCTTGCCAGGTAAATTCTACGACCTGCAGACGCTCAATCAGCGACGATACTGATTCTGGTAGTTTCAAAGTGCCCATGTTCACCTCATGATCCTAAATTAAGCATAATGTCGACTATTCAATTAACCCTAGATTAGTAGATATTTCCACTAATATTTACCCAAAGTGCCGATGCTTGGCCATTCAACCAAGGGCTTTGCCCCCGGTACACTTAAAAATTGAGGTAATACCCCTGGCATAATGCTTTGTAGGCCGGGCTATAGTTTTGATCATGGGAGTAAATAGTCAGGTATTCGATGTGCCTCTCGCAGATTTGCCGGCTAAATGCCATTAAGTAACGGATTGCTTCACTATTGGGCCTGGCTTTGACAATAAGCAGACGGGTACAAAATAAACCATAGGTTTGTGCATATTCTATGAGTTTCAGGGCATTTTGTACCGGCAGGACGCAGTAAAAATGTCCGTGGGACGAAAGTATTGTGGCCACCCGCTCAATAAGCTGCTGATGAGATAAGCTGAGGGTCTGCCTAGCGACCAGGCGGCGTTGGGCGGATGGGTCCTGGTTTTTTTTTTGGCTGTTGAAATAGGGGGGATTGGCCACCACCAAATCAAATTCACCTTGGCTTTGCCATGTTTGTAGTGGGCAGTGAATAAAGTGCAGCCGGGTTGTCCAGGGACAATTTTGCGCATTTCCCCGGGCTTGCTCAATAGCGTGACTATCGATGTCCAGGCCAGAAATTGTACAATAAGGCTGGGTTTTTTGCGCCAGCATAATGGCCAGTAAACCGCTGCCGGTACCTATATCCAAAATAGTGCGGGCATTCCCCGGGTTGACCCAGCTGCCAAGCATAATACTGTCGGTGCCCACTTTCATGGCACAGCTGTGATGGGCAATAAAAAACTGTTTAAATTGAAAGCCTTTACTAGACATAGTCTTAGAAAGCTTGCAGTTTGATCATTTGCGCCGCTACGTTAACAGCATGCACAGGTTTGTATTTAGCAAGGCGGCCTCGCAGCAATGGTGTTAATAGGCTGGCGAAGGTCGCGCCGATTTTTTCCAGCCTGCGCTGGTCTTTTCGTTCACCGAGTAATAAAGACGGGCGTACAGCACTCGCATGATGCAAAGCCGACATGGCAAAGATGGCGTTTTCCAGTTCGCCCTTAACCCGCAAATAAAAGTTGCTGCTTTTGGCGTTGGCACCCACGGATGAAATCCACACAAAACTTTCAGCCTTTTGTGCGCGGGCCAGCTGCGCGGCAATATGTACATATTCAAAATCCACTTTACGAAACGCATCTTTGGATTTAGCCTGTTTTATGGTGGTGCCCAGACAAACATAGATATGAGTGCTACCAAAATATCCCTGGTAGGCTTGCAAGTCTTCAAAGTCGATCACTATGGGTTCAAGTTTGCCCTGTGGATCGAAAAAATCCTTTTGCTGCAGGGGCCTGCGCAGTAAACAGGTGACACGGCCGTAACGGGGATCCTTGAGCAGTAGTGTCACTAATGCTTTACCAACCAGGCCGGTTGCACCTAAAATCAGAGCGTGTTTTATTGTTTTCATATTTTGCCTATTTGAATCAAGTCTTTACAATACGTGGTTGACGATTAAAGGATACTGATATTAATGAAAAAACTCATCTGGATGGTATTATGTTTATTAGCGAGCCCTGTTATGGCAACTGAAAAATTAAGTATAGAGCGTATATTCCAATCCCCGGCACTTGAGGGCCGTGCCCCTAACAGCTTGCAGGTTTCTCCTGATGGCAAACGAGTCACCTTCTTGCAAGGTAAGCAAAGTGACTATGAGCGTTACGACTTATGGGAATACAACATTGCCAGTGGCAAGACCCAAATGCTATTTAATTCTGACGATTTGCACAGTGGGCCAGAGGTTTTATCAGACGAAGAAAAAGCCCGCCGGGAACGGATGCGTATGAGTGGCAGCGGTATCGTCAGTTATCATTGGTCTGATGATGGCAAGGCTCTATTGTTTCCTTTGGCGGGTGATGCTTATTATTTCCGTTTAGGAGATGAAAAAGCGCATAAAGTGCTGGACAGCGAAGCATTCGAGACGGATATTCGTTTCTCCCCTAAAGGTAATTTTATCTCCTACGTACGTGAGCAAAATCTATTTATCAAAGCGTTGGCCACTAAAGTGGAGACCCAGTTAACCACAGATGGCAAAGATAATATCAAAAACGCCATGGCAGAATTTGTCGCCCAGGAAGAAATGGGGCGCATGACTGGCTACTGGTGGTCACCGGATGAAAGCCAAATCGCTTATACCCAAATTGATGAATCGCCGGTGGAAGAAGTGACCCGCAGCGAAATTTATGCCGAATCGATTAAAACGATCACCCAGCGCTACCCCAGCGCTGGTACCCCAAACGTAACCATCAAACTGGCCGTTAAACATCTTGATACGGGGCATACCCAATGGGTAAATTTAGGGGATGAGCAAGATATGTATCTCCCTCGCGTGGACTGGATGCAGGACAGTCAGACTTTGACCTATCAGTGGCAAAGTCGTGATCAAAAAGACCTGAAACTGCGATCCTTTGATAGCAAAAGCGCCAAGCAAACTACCCTGCTCACTGAAACCAGTGATACCTGGGTTAATTTACACGACGACTTGCACTTCCTTAAGGATAAAAAACACTTTATCTGGGCATCGGAGCGGGATGGATTTAAGCACCTTTACTTGTATCGTACTAATGGTGAGCTAGTGCGTCAGTTGACCGATGGCGATTGGGTGGTTGATGATATCGAAGCCATCAACGAAGTCACTCAACAGATTTATTTTAGCGGACGAGCGGATACGCCAACAGAGCAACATCTTTATTCGGTTTCCTTTGAGGGGGGTGAAATCAGCAAAATCAGCCAGCGAAGTGGCACTCATAAGCCTGAATTTAGCCAAGATGCTTCAGTGTATGTAGATAAGTTTTCAACGGTCAATACGCCCTGGCAAGTCAGCTTGCATCGGGCAAACGGTGAACAGCTTGCCTGGTTGAGCGAAAATGCCCTGGATCGCGTTCATCCCCTGAATGACTATCAGCAGCAATGGGTTAACCCTACCCTGGACAGTTTTGTGGCCGACGATGGCACACAACTTTATTACCGCCTGTATAAACCCCGTAAAATTGTCGGTAAACATCCGGTTATCGTCTACGTTTATGGTGGGCCACACGCCCAACTGGTCACTAACAGCTGGGGTGGAAACCGCGGCCTGTTGATGCAGTACTGGGTAGATAAAGGGTATGTGGTATTCACAGTAGATAACCGTGGCTCGAATTACCGGGGCAAAGCTTTTGAGGACTCGCTGTATAAAAAGATGGGTGATATTGAGGTCAAAGATCAGATCGCCGGCGTGAAATTTTTGCGTACTCTGCCCTATGTAGATGCTGATCGCATTGGTATACATGGCCATAGCTATGGCGGCTACATGACCCTGATGAGTATGTTTAAAGCCGGTGAATATTTTCAGGCAGGTGTGGCTGGTGCCCCTGTAACCGACTGGGCCTTGTATGATACACATTATACCGAACGCTACATGGGTAACCCCAAGACCGATAAGGATGCCTATATTGCGTCTTCTGTTTTCCCCTACGCAAAAAATTTGCAGGGAGATTTGATGATCTACCACGGTATGGCCGATGACAATGTATTGTTTAGCAACAGCACCAAGTTATACAAACATCTGCAGGATCTTGCGATCCCGTTTGAAAGTATGGATTATCCCGGTAAAAAACACAGTATCCGTGGCAAACAAACGGGTATCCATTTGTATCACACCATCACCAACTTCTTTAATCGGCACTTTGATATGAAGTAGTTAGGCAACAACATCAGATACAGTGAGTGCAACAAGGGTGACGCTCTAGTCATCCTTGTTATTATCTGTATTTTATTTATTGCTAGGCAAACATATGGGTAGCTAATGTGCGCTGAATACCCACTACGGTATCTTTTTTGAGTTCTTTTTCGATGGGCTGGTCTTGGCCTGAGACCCAAATTTTCAATTCAGCGTCTAGGTCAAAATGCCCGGCGGTTTCAATTTTAAACTGAGTGATGGCCTTATAAGGAATGGAATGATAATCCACCTTGCGCCCTGTTAATCCCTGTTTATCAATCAATAACAAACGTTTATTGGTAAACACATACATATCCCTGACGACTTTAAAAACCTGTTGAATACTTTCGCTGTCACCGATGATCGGTGCTAGCTCATCCCGCACCTCATCGACATCTATTTCCGAAGCGTTACCTAATAAGGCATCCAGTAAACCCATAATTCATTCCTCAACGTTGTTGCTCAGTCATGGTGATTGATAAATAAAGCACAATCGGTAATATTTAGCTGTAAAATCCTCCGTGTTAACGTAAATTTCCTTTTTCTGTGGATTAAGAGACTATATGCCCTGCGTCACATTTTCTGATATTCAAGCCGCTCAGCAACGTATTGCCGGTTATGTGCAAACTACACCTGTCATCACCTCCAGTTTATTGAACCGCTGGCTGGGCCACCAAATTTATTTCAAAATAGAATGTTTGCAGCAAACCGGTTCATTTAAATTACGGGGCGCATTGAATACCTTATTGCACGCCAAAGAGCAGGGTAAGGATATTCAGCGGGTGGTGGCCAGTAGTTCAGGTAATCATGCTCAGGCAGTGGCTTTTGCGGCTTCCCTTTTTAATTTACCTGTCACCATTTTCAGTACGCAAAATATGTCGACAATCAAAGCCGCAGCGACCCGCTCTTATGGCGCTGACTTGCGTTTATATGCGTCCCGTGAAGACGCTGATGAGGCGGTCGCCCTTGTGGCACAGGAAGAGGGAACCCTGTGGATCCCCCCTTTTAATCACCCAGATGTCATCGCCGGACAAGGTACGGTAACGGCTGAACTATTGGTACAAACCCCCCAGCTCGATGTCTTATTTATGCCCTGTGGTGGCGGTGGATTAGCATCAGGCAGTGTGCTTGCAGCCAGGGAGCTAAGCCCGCGAACCAAAGTCATCGCCTGTGAGCCATTGGCCGGTAATGATGCTGCACAATCTTTACGTTTAGGCCGCATTGTGCGTTTGCTAACACCCGCACAAACCCTGGCTGATGGAGCTGCGACACCGGCAGTCGGTGAGCTCACCTATGAATTTTTAAAACGTCTTGACGGATTTTATGAAGTGGATGAGGTGCAGATAGCCTATTGGACTCAGTGGCTGCAGCACTTATTAAAAATCCACGTTGAACCCACCAGTGCTATGAGTATGGACGGTGTAGTGAATTATTTGGCTACGCAAAACACACCACAGCGGGTGATGGTGATTTTATCCGGAGGGAATATCGATAATAAGAAAATGCAACAAATTTGGCACAATGATCATTTACTAACCCAACCATCGTTACCCGAAAAAGCTAGACTGTCGGTCATTTAAGCAGCGAAAAACCGTACGAAAATCCTTTGTGAGGTTCAGTTTTATATACCCAAAGCCTTTAGAGTGGCAGCCAGGCGACAAAGGAACTCAGCTCCATGAGCTTAGATGGTCTAAGTGATAGAGGTGAGTGAGAGCAGCCAACAACGCTGGAGATCTAAGCGAGACGGGCATAGGTTAATCACGCCAACGTTTGGTGAGTTCCTCATAGGCATCGATGCGGCGGTCACGAAAATATGGCCAAATACGTTTCACCTGTTCGGTGCGGGTTAAATCTAGTTCGACCATCAAATTCTGCTCTGTATCCACTTCTGCTTGTGCCAGAATTTCTCCCTGAGGACCGGTAATAAAACTCTGCCCCCAAAATTGAATACCATCGTCGCCTGCCACTGGTGAGGCTTCAAAACCTGTGCGGTTAGCCACGATAACAGGCAGGGAGTTAGCCACTGCATGGGAGCGCTGAATGATCTGCCAGGCATTAAACTGACGATGTTGTTCCTCTTGCGTGTCGTTTTTATCCCAGCCTATGGCGGTGGGGTAAAACAACATATCCGCACCCCGCATGGCCATTAAACGCGCCGCTTCCGGGTACCATTGATCCCAGCAGACCAGCACCCCTAATTTACCCACGCTGGTTTGGATAGGCTCAAAACCCAAATCACCTGGGGTGAAATAGAATTTTTCGTAAAACCCCGGGTCATCGGGAATATGCATTTTACGGTATTTTCCTACCATACCCAACTGACGGTCAAATACCACAGCCGTGTTGTGGTAGAGCCCTGAGGCGCGCTTTTCAAAAAGGGAGGTGATTAAAACGATATTTAATTTAGCGGCCAAATCCGCAAAAAAAATGGTGGCGGGGCCTGGAATGGGTTCCGCCAGATTAAAAACGTCAGTGTCTTCCTGCTGACAAAAATATAAGGTGCTATGGAGCTCTTGCAACATCACCAGCTCACAGCCGTCGCTGGCCAATTGACTCACTTGCTCGGCACTGCGTTGCCAACTTAATTGTTTATTATTGCAAGCCACGGCCTGTTGCACGACGCCAACTTTCAGGGTGTTAGCAGTTTGTGATTTACGGTTCATAACTCACTGATTCCTGTATTTAATTGCTGCCTGATCTGTGGTTTCAGGGTATCGAGGGGCACTTGCATGCTGATGCAATGCAAGCTACCAAACTGTTGCACCAAAGGTAAACAGTTTATCGGCACTATAGTATGTTGTGGATAGGCGCGGGCCATGACCGTCATGGCCAGATCATCTTCTGGCTGTTGATAAACAGGACATAGGATCTGTTTATTGTTTATCAAATAATTAGCATATGACGCTGGTAAGCGTTCGCCCTGGACATTAACTATATAGGGTAGCGGTAGTTCAAATATCTGATGGTCAGGTAATGCTGCCTGACATTCAGCAACCAATGCGGCTAATCCTTGATGATGGGGATCATCAGGCGTGTTAAAGGCAGTTTGCACCACCAAGCCTTTGTTAGGCGTAAAACGAACCAGGGTGTCAATATGTCCGTCTGTATCGTCGCCCTCTAAATGACCATTTTTAAAGATGCAGACGCTGGTGGCCCCTAAAGCTTCTTTAAATACCCTATTATATTGGGCCATTGTCATGTCACCATTGCGCTGGGGGTTAGATAAACAAAATTCAGTGGATAACAATACACCCGTATCATCGATTTCTAATGCGCCACCCTCGGCGACAAGCGCAAAGCTTTGTAATTCGAGTCTGCACAAACGGGCCAACACTAATTGATTAATTTTATTATCTTTGTGGGCATCGAATTTATTGCCCCAACCATTAAATGTAAATTCCACCGGTTGCATGCCCTGTTCAGCACTGCAGGTCAAGAAGGCATAATCCCGCACCCAGGTATCATTGTAATCCGCCTGCACCAACAATACTGCCAATGGCGCCCTTACTTGGTTTACCAGGGCTTTAAACGTGGCAATTTCTGCTTCGCGGATCAGTAATATGACCCCGGTTCCCTGGGTGTTAATCGCTTGAATAAGTGTCAGGTACACACCTCGCACGTCTTCAAGCCAGGGTCGCCAATCTGTTTTTGCGTCAGGCCATGCAAGAATAATAGCTTCTTGTGGCGCCCATTCAGGTAGTAATTCCATAGTCTGTAATCGTCTGAAGGTTAAATAGTTATTTATCAGGGGAAGTATAATCACAAGTAACCATAGGGTCTTGTAATTTATTGAAAAATTCAATGGCTTTTTAGACGAATTGGCGCTGGTTGTGTGGCCGGCTATTATCTGCAAAGACCTGTAATACCAATCCGTATTAATAAGTACCCACTGAGAATACGTCCAGCGGTTTGAACAAGGCGCCGTTATGCAGGAATAGCTATTTTCTTTCAAAGAGCGATATCGCAGATAAAATACGCTGGTGCATTCCCTTTGGGCGAGTTTTAAATGGGCTTACTCTGCGTTGCCCAAATTCGAAAGAGCACCACTATTACTTCATTCAAGCGCCTTGATTAAGCCCATTTAAATTTTCACCCAGCGTCATTTACTAACACGGATTGGTATAAATTCCCGATCTACCTGTGGTTTATCGTCGACATCAGCTGTTTTTTTAAGGCTGTAGCGATCTTAGGATGTCATCACTACAGTCAGGTTAGCGTTGAATATTGTTAAAAAAGAGATTTTCAGTCAATACGACTTGCTAAAAAACGATTAACGCAAGACGCTTTTAGAATAAAAATCAGATTTAATCATTATTATTGATATATGTAGATAATGAAAGTGTATATATATCAAGGGGCTGTAGATGTTGCCATGATGTAACTTATTGTTTTACATGATTTTTACTTGTTTGGTACAATAAAACCACAGACAGGGGGGCGCATTTAAACGATAACTGAGAGGCAGAAAATTTCCTGCACAACCCATACTTAGTTATTCAATTGGAGAATACTGATGAAAAAAATAATTTTAACGTCGCTACTCGTATTGACGACTTTTACTGCCAGTGCAGCTATGGAGTCCAGCAGCAAGATGCGCTTTTCCGGTGACATCGAATACTCAAGCTTTTGCGAGGCTGTGGTTAATGACGATCTGGATATGCTTAAGCGCAGCGTCAAAAATAAAATTGGGCTAGTGGCGATAAATTCAAAAGGCGTGATGCGTAAACTTATATCGGCTGATGGCGTAACCTGTAACGGGGTCGATTTGATAAAGTTTTCTGAGCAACGCAAGGCTTCACACGTTAATGCATACCTCACTACCGGTGTGTAAAAGGTATAGTCTTAATCGGATAACCTTAGGCAAATAGCCTGCGACGCAGGCTGTTTTTTTGCTTATTAAAATAAATTTTAGCTGTCAGAATCAGTCAGCTCATTTTTTGTTGTGATGATGCACGTTAATTTCGTCACAAATTTCTGAAGTTGTCTAAACTATCGCTACTTACGTTGTGAAGTATTACGTCTGTGGTGTGAATCAGACTGTCTGGACAGCCCTTGACGTGGTTTGACTGTTTTATTTGCTTGTACTTGCCGCGCCGGCTTTTGGAGAGCGATGTCTTGGCGTACTACCCTACGCCGCTCTGGTGATGGACGCTCAAGTTGTGCCTGGCGTTGTTTGGGCTGATTAGAGCCTGTATGCCTTGTTGCTCGACCTTGCTGTTGAACATCAGTATGTTGGGCTGGGTTACGTGCATTACCCTTGCTGTGGCCTTGTACCGGACGTGGGTCTTTATCTTTGCTGCCTCGCTGAGCCAAGATGGCCTTAGGATTATGGGTGCTCATTTTCGGCCTAGACTTTTGCAGTCGTTGTGTAAGCTTTTGATGGTTAAGTATGCCTTTTTCATCTTTGGTTATGGTGACGGATTGTTTATCAGACCGGGTAATACCAAAGCGGGTATTTTGTTGGCGTTCACTGCTGCGGACTTGCTGCTGATGCCTGTTAGTGGTGTAGCGCACTCCTCGTCTGTGACGGGGATCATGTTGCCACCGTGGATATTCCCTGACCATCACCCTTGTCCTGTGAGATCTGGGAGTTTGGTGACGATAATTGTGATTAATGACCACGTAATTATTGGCCCAGTGCACGCCACCGAAGAAAAATCCGCTGCTGAAGTGAAAACGGGGACTCCAATAAAAGCCGGAGCGATAGGCATAGTGTCCGGGTGAGTGCCAATAAATAGGCTGATATGACGGCCACCACCAATCACCATACACCACTGTGGTGTCGTAATAGGGTACATACACAATTTCTTTTTGCACCGGCTGGATCACGATTTTATCTTGTTCACGGTCCACGTGCACATAATCGTTACTACTTAAATTACCTTGTGCATAAGCTTTGTGTCGCAAATTTTGTACCCTGTCTAATACCTGGGCTTCATTGACTAAAAAGGCATCACCTAAATTCTGTAGCCAGGTAAGATCATCGCTCAATTTGGTTAATAATTCCCTAAAAGGAGCTAAAGCCTGCACACTGGGATCCCAGTCCTGTGACTGAGCGGCTTGTAAGGCTTCCTCCTCGTCCAGATGGGTGTTTTTTTCCCGCCATCTGGCAGCTTGCACCACTTCCAGGGGGTAAGTCGCAGCAATCAAAATATGTGACAGCAAAGTGTCGGGATACAGGGCAATGGGAGCCAGCATTTGATCGAGTTTGGCTTGATCAAGCGTTTGTTGTGAACTGCTTTGTTTGCTGCCCGGTGCCTGCTGAGCCAGGGCGAATTGCATAGTCGTACCGAACAGCCCGAACAGACACAGATAAGTGATAATGTATTTGTTATTATTACGCATGAGCCTTCCTCGCTTAACATGCCATACGAACTAATGGCTTAGGAATATTCTGAATGATATGCGTTAGTTATAACCCACCAATACTTAACCAAAACTGAACCTTTGCCAACAGATAATATTCTAAGTCGTGGTAACAGGGATGTTGGGACATGCATAAGAAGTGTGCGACAAGCAAGATGTGATGTGCCAAAACTGCACGATAGTAATACCATTGTTCCTTGATATGTGATCAACTCACAAGGCGCTGGCAAGTTTCATAACAAAGCGTAATGTCGAAGGAATGCTGGTTGCCTTCATAGACGTTACAAAAACGTCGGGAATGTTTTTATTTACCACATCCATGTGGCTAACCTGCTTCGCAGGCCAGCTGAAGCTGTTGTGATTTGTTCCAACAAATCTTGTTGAACGTCCCAAAGACCGCCCTGAAAGGGTGGAGCGCAGGGATGCGCACAATACAATGCAGCTAGGGAGCTTACCAGTCCTCCCAGAAGGGAGATGTTAAATTTGCTTCCGCTTTATCAGTAGAGCGGAAAAATTCACACCCCTTTTAAGCAAATATGATCGATCGCTGAGTAAGTAGATATAAAGGTGGATTGGTATAAGGATAAAGCCCCGGTCCATTTCGTCTTGTGGACCAGGTCTATGACTTGCTTATTTATCTTAAAAATTTACTTAAGCAGATGAGGATCGAATTTATGTCCTAATTTTTCGGTTTTGGTGCGAATATACTTACGGTTCGCATCTGTTACTCCATGATCTATGGGAGTTCGGCTGACAACTTCAATACCCAGTGCCTCCAACGCAAGGCGCTTTTTGGGGTTGTTTGTCATCAACGCCACCCGTTGAACATTCAGTTTATCCAGCATTAATTTACAGATGTCATATTCACGCAAATCAGCGTCGAAACCTAAATGTTCATTGGCTTCAACGGTATCCATGCCTTTGTCCTGCAAATGATAGGCGCGAATTTTATTTAATAAACCTATACCGCGTCCCTCCTGGCGCAGATAAAGTAATATACCTTTACCTTGTTCAACGATATTGCTAAAGGCTTTTTCAAGCTGGGCTCCGCAGTCGCACCGAGTGCTAAACAAGGCGTCGCCGGTGAGACATTCTGAGTGAATCCGAATAGGAACCACATCACCGGTTTGCCATTCACCGTAGGAAAGAGCCACGTGTTCTTGTTGTGTGTCAATTTCTACAAACCCATGAATCGTAAATTTCCCCCATCGAGTCGGCAGTGATGCTGAGCTTACATATTCATACTTCTGGAGCTGTTTCATATAGATACTTGTAAAATTAAAATGTTATCGGGTAGCCCACCAACCTGGAGGCTTGGCGCATGAATACAAGATATGCCGGGATTATTCGTTCACACCCTGCTGCTGGCTATCAGCCAGCATTGTTATGGTTGACGGTTTATCCACTCCGTACCCCTGAGCAAAGTCTACGCCCATCTTACCTAGTTGGACCATGATTTCTTTTGATTCGACAAATTCGGCTATGGTTTCTATGCCCATGGCAGTAGCGACGTCTTTTATTGACTTAACCATCGCTAGATCAACAGAATCGATAAGAATGTCTTTGACAAAATGACCATCGATTTTAACTTGATCTACAGGTAAATTTTTCAGGTAATTGTAAGATGAAAAACCGCTTCCAAAATCGTCCAAAGCAAATTTGCATCCCAGCTGGCGGAAAGTATGGATAAACTCAAGCGTCTCATCCATTTTAAGTATTGCCATGCTCTCGGTGATTTCAAAACATATCTTGTCGTAAGGTACAGCATATTTTTCAAAGGCATTAAGGATAAACAGTTTTAAATCCTTGTCACCCAGAGAATGACCACTTAAATTTATGTTACAGCGAAATAACGCATTTTGATGCAAAGGATTATGGACCAGCCATTGAAAATACGTTTCGATAACCCAGCGGTCTATGCGGGGAGATAAATTATACCGTTCTGCTGCAGGTAAAAAGACGCCGGGTAAGATGAACTCGTTACTGTCGTCGCGCATTCTGAGCAGGATTTCATAGTGGTGACCATTATTTACCTTAGTCATAGGCAAATATTTTTGAAAAAACAGTTCAAAAGTATCATTTTGTAGTGCATGTTGAATTTGTGATAACCAAGCCAGTTCTGATTCGTAGCGCAACATATGCTTATCTTCCGCTGAATAGGTATGAATTTGATTGCGACCTCGTTCTTTAGCCATATAACATGCAGAATCAGCCATACTTAGTAATTGTTCGTAATTACCAAACTCTGGCCGCCAGGACACTTGGCCGATACTGACAGACAAAGTGAAGACGTGTTTCTCCCAGGTGAAACGGAATTCTTGCACACCACAGAGTAACTTATTAGCTAACATATAGGTCTTCTGAGCATCATCACCCTGCAGCAGTATGCCAAATTCGTCCCCACCGAGTCTGGCTAAAATACCCTGTTGATCAACTATTTTGCTTAATATATCGGCCAGGTTTTTAAGCAGTAAATCTCCTGCCTTATGGCCGCAAGTATCGTTAACGACCTTAAATTGGTCAATATCGACATACAGCAGGGTTAATTCTGTTTGCTGCGTTTGTGCCTGATGCAGTGCGTTACGCAATCTACTTTCGAATTCCTGACGGGTATACATTCCGGTTAACGCATCGTGGGTGGCAATATACGCCAGACTAATATCCGAATTTTTCCGTAAGCTAATATCGAAGATTGAACCATAGATAAATTTTTCTGCAGTTTTGTCATTTTGCCTGCGCTGGGCTGAAATTGAAAACCAGAATTCGCTGCCATCTTTGCGCAGTCCCTTGATTTCTTTGCCTAGCACTTTAGTGTCTCGTTGCAGCTCCCCCAGTAAAAGCTCACGGTCCTGAGGATCGGCATAAAATTTGGCAGCTGAATCGATACCTGCGAGCATTTGCTCCTCGTTATCGTATCCAAACAAAGTGCACATGGCATGATTGACCTTTAGTAACGTGCCTTTTGGTGTGGATAGATAACGTCCTTCTGCTGAGTCAAGAAATAAATCCAGGTACAGCTGTAATTCACTGATGGTATTGTGCAACGTCCCCTGCTGACGAAATGAAAGCACCTTCTCATGGGCAGCAATGGCCACGGCTATTAGCACTATTCCCAGGATGATAAAGGTGTTTAACGCCAGGGATAATTGTTGGGAGAATTCGAAGCCTTGTAAATAAAAACTCACATGCACAACAGTAGTGATCGTAATCAGCGCTATGCCTAAGGCAAATATTCGATTGGCCATGCTTTTGTCTTTATCACGATAAAATAACGACAACACTGCGATCATTATCACCGAGATAATACCTACTGAAGTGGCCATCAATATTTGTTGATAGCTAGTCAGGATAAAGGTTGAAGCTGCGGTAAATAACGCTAAGGTATATAAACAATAACGGTAATAAGCTGGCACTTTTTCCAAAATAGTAAAAGTGACCTTGGTAAGGGTGAAAAGCAACAACCCGCATAAACAGGTGGTGATGTGGCTGATATAAGTACTTATGCCAGTAAGTTGACTGATCATTCCCTGAATATTTAAGAACAGCAGTAAATAACCAGCGCTGGCGACGGAAAACCAAAAGCGTACCGGGCTGCGCAACAACGTATAGGTAACCAAGAAATATACAGCCATTATGGCTAATGTTCCACTGAGGAAGGCAAATACTCCTATTGAGCGTTTTTCCTGGACGAGCAATTCAGCAGCTGAATAGAGCTGCAAAGGAAACACCAATGGGCCATCATCCAACACCCTGAAATATACATTAATGTACTGGTCTATGGGGACGTCTACGGGCACGACAAATAAGCGGTGGGGGTAAGGGCGGGTATCGTTGCGCCGATTTGCGCCCATAGGGTAGGAGCTTAATATGCGATTTCTTTCGTCCAGTACATATACGTCCACTATATCCAGATGGGGATTACCGATAGAGAGGAAATAGCGTTGCGTACCGTATTCGCTTTGTAACTGAATTTTACCCCACAGACTTTGGTTTGCCAATAATGGATGAGGATAAAAAATAGTCCGCCAGTTTTGCAAATCCTGTACGTCGGATAACTGGGCTCTGTCGTTGGTTACCAGCCACTGAGTTTGCTTGAGTAGATCAAGCTTAACCAGATTTTGTTGCAAAACCACAGGCTCAGCCGCGGCTAAACTGCCGAAACAGAAGGTGGCAGCAAGGAGCAAAAATAGGTTTTTAAACAAGGTTTTTTTCAATGGATATCAATTCAATGTCAGTTAATCGTCCCCAGTATAAGCTAAAAGCTTGACGGGGTGCGTCGTTAAATAATCTGCAGCTCAGCTGCTACATGAAATGTTCAGGTGTTTCCCCCAGTTTGGCGGGGATTTGGCGTACTGGGCATATTGTGGCAGGTCGGCAAACGGCTGTTGTAATACGTTGAGCAATTTTTCGAATTTGCCAAAATCGCCCTGTTCGCTGTCGTCTATGGCTAATTGGGCGAGGTAATTACGCAACACATAATTGGGATTGCATTGCTTCATCTGCTGCTGGCGTATTGATGGCTCTTTTCCTTGGGATAATAAGGTTGCTTGGTAACTTTTCAGCCAAATCGTTGCGGCATCACGATCAATAAAATGGTTGATGAACGCTGAATTATCCGTAGTTTCGTTCACATCACACAGCAAGCGGAAACTGATATGGTAATCCCGTTTATCTTTCTCGAGTAAGTTTAGCCATTGATTGATCAGGTCTTGATTGTCAGCACAGTCCAGGGTTAGACCTAGCTTTTTATTCATCAAGTCAAAATAGTGACTTAGCAGTTGGGATTCGAATTCTTCCAGAGCGGATTTAATTTGGCTAATCGTTAAATAGGGACTAAAGGCATGGGCCAGTGCATTTAAATTCCATAGTGCAGCGCTAGGCTGCTGCTCAAATGCATATCGACCTTGATTATCTGAATGATTACAAACAAAGTCAGGGGAAAAATCGTCTAAAAAGGCATAAGGACCAAAATCAAAGGTAATACCATGTATTGACATGTTATCTGTGTTCATCACCCCATGGTTAAAGCCAAACGCTTGCCATTTGGCAACAAGTTCTGCTGTGTCGTTGACGATTTTTTTAAGCATACCCAGATGGGGATACTGATCTTGAGCCACGTGTGAAAAGTGATATTTAAAACAATATTCAAATAGACGTTGTAATTTATCGTGCTCATTACGATAGTAAAAGTACTCGAAGTGACCAAAGCGGATATGGCTCTGACAGACCCGTATCATCATTGCTGCGTATTCCTGTTTCTCGCGGTAAACAGGTTCTTCACTGGTTAGTAGACATAATGCACGAGAAGTGGGGATACCGAGATGATGCAAGGCTTCACTGGCCAGATATTCTCGTAGGGTTGAACGTAACACGGCCCGGCCATCGGCAAATCGAGAATAGGGCGTGGGTCCGGCGCCTTTCAAATGCAAGTCCCAACGTTGTCCTGCTTTATCTGTGGTTTCTCCTAACAGCAACCCTCGACCGTCCCCCAAATCTGGATTCCAGCCACCGAACTGGTGCCCACCATATTTTTGTGCCATGGACCATTTATTCAACGGGCTTTGGTGTTCAAATAGCATCTTGATAAGGGATTGGGATTCGAACCAGCTTGAAGGGAGCTGTAATGCTTGGCGAAGAGGTTGATTAACATGAATCAGTCGTGGGTTTTTAACGCCCGCTGGCTTGATCAGTGAACCCAAGTCACTTAGCTCAAGGGCGTAAGAATAATCTAAATTCACTTGTTACCTCTATTTAATTGCCGTACATGTGCGCTATTGTATTACCAGTGACCACCCAAAAGGATAAAATATGAAATTACTACTCAAAACTTGTGGCCTGATCAGCGCCACGTTAATTGGTATGTTAGCAAGTAACGCTTATGCTGGCGATGCCGCAGCGGGGAAAACTAAAGCCATGGCTTGTATGGCTTGCCATGGTGCCAATGGGATATCGCTCATACCCATGTACCCTAACCTTGCAGGACAAAAGGAGCAATATCTAGTATTACAACTACACGCTTTTCGTAGTGGCGAACGGAAAAACATGGTGATGAGCCCTATGGCTGCCGGTTTAAGTGATAGCGATATTGATGATTTAGCCGCCCACTATGCCGGCTTGGATCCATCGGGTAAATAAGCCCTATGAGCTTAGATTTACTAAGTGCAACGTCACTTAGATCAACGCGGTTGGCGATAGGGGCACCATATAGCGCAAAAAATAAGTGATGTGCAGGTAAGGCTATATTTGTTGCGCTGTGGTGCCCTATTTTTTGAGTTGATGATCGCCTATTCACAAATACGATGAACCAATCACTGACAATACTCGTAAGTTATTGCAACTAAATCTTCCTCGGTGGCAATATGATTACTCTGCATCATCTGAATAATTCCCGTTCGCAGCGGATCCTGTGGATGTTAGAAGAGCTAGAACTTGAATATGAGATCAAGCATTATCAGCGTGATCCGCTGACCAATTTGGCCCCTGATGCGTTAAAAAACGTTCATCCATTAGGCAAATCACCGGTTATTACTGACGGTGACATTACTGTCGCTGAGTCCGGCGCAATTATTGATTATTTGGCCCGTCGTTATGGCGCACACAATATGTTACCTGCCCTTGATAGCGAAGCCTATCGAGAATATAATTATTGGTTGCACTTTGCTGAAGGGTCGCTGATGCCGCCTATGGTTGCCAAATTAGTGTTCGATAAAGTCCGTGAGAATGCCAAGCCATTTTTTGTCAAAATCATCGCTAATAAAATTGCTGACAAGGTCATGGGTGCTTACTTTGGACCGAATATTAGCGCTAATATGGCTTTTATCGAGAACCACCTTTGCACCCACCAGTGGTTTGCAGGTGAAGCGCTGTCTGGTGCGGATATTCAAATGAGTTTCCCTTTAGAGGCTAGCGCCTCCCGGGGTATTAACGGTTATCCTAATATTGCCCGTTATGTGCAGCGGATCCATGCCCGTGACGCCTACAAGCGGGCATTAGTTCGTGGTGGGCAATACGCCTACGCCTAGTCGCTTAACCTGCATGTACTGCTGCCCTGGAGACACTCAATCGTTGCTTTCGTCTTCAAACTCCATTTCTTGCATTATCCTCCGGGCCTCAGTGGGGATACGGTTGACATTATCTTTTTGCAAATCCACATCGTCAGGCAGAGGTTGGCCGGTGAATGCATGTAAAAACGCTTCACATAGCAGCTCAGAGTTGGTGGCATGGCGCAAGTTATTAACTTGTCGCCTGGTACGCTCATCCGTTAATACTTTGAGAACCTTCAGTGGAATGGATACCGTTACTTTCTTTACTTGCTCACTTTTTTTACCGTGTTCTGCATAGGGATTGATGTATTTACCATTCCACTTGGTTGTATTAGCCATCGTTTACTCGCTTTTTTCTTTCTTATAAGCGGAAATTCTAACTGTTAACCCATAAAGGTCAACGATAGACTGCTAAACATCTTGACGGCTTTACATACAACGTTTAATTTAGACGTCTAAACGTCTAAATTATCAGGGAGTCACTATGGTGTCTTATGCACGAGGTATTGATGCGCTCAATCAGTCATTATCTGAATTAAAAGAGATCAATGTATCCTTTGAATTTTTTCCACCCAAAACACCGAATATGGAACAAATGTTGTGGAAGTCGGTTGAGCGTCTGGCGCCTTTAAAGCCCCAATACATGTCGGTTACTTACGGGGCCAACAGTGGCGAACGTGATCGTACCCACGAAATCGTTAAACGTATTCAAAGCGAAACCGGTATAGCCGCTGCACCGCATTTGACCTGCGTAGATGCCACGCGTGAAGAACTCAAACAGATCGCTAAAGACTACTGGGCCAGTGGTATTCGTAAAATTGTTGCCCTACGTGGTGATTTACCAGAAGGCCATACCGAACATGTATCTTATGCATCGGATTTGGTTGCCTTGCTCAAAGATGTAGCTGATTTCGATATCGCCGTGGCCGCTTATCCGGAAAAACACCCTGAAGCACCCAACAGTCAGTTTGATCTGCTAAATCTTAAACGCAAAGCTGAAGCCGGTGCAAATCAGGCCATTAGTCAGTTCTTTTTTGATGCGGAAGTTTTTTTGCGCTTCAGAGACAGGGCCGCCGCAACAGGCATAGATATCGACATCGTTCCGGGTATATTGCCGGTGACCAATTATCAAACCCTGCAGCGTTTCGCCGGTTTTACTAATGTACATGTGCCAAATTGGTTACATAAAATGTATGACGGTTTGGCTGCAGATGATCAAACTACTCGCAATTTATTGGGAGCGAGCATCGCCATGGATATGGTTAAAGTGTTGGCCAAAGAAGGGGTTCGAGACTTTCATTTTTATACCCTTAACCGCAGCGAATTGAGTTATGCCATTTGCCATATGTTGGGTGTTAGAGCAGACTAAGATGGTCTATACCTAAAACCATTAGCGTTGCAGTCAGGGGGCAAAGGAACTCAGTCCCATGGGCTTATATTGACCAGGTTCAACACGGTTGGCGATAAAGGTGAGGGCAGCCAACACCACTGCAGCCTAAGCGTG
>JBKEFM010000025.1:0-35206 GCA_046709505.1 Paraglaciecola sp.
TAACTCAGGTCCAGGTTGAACTAATAACTCATCAATACTGACTTCGATTTTATCTTCTTGATCTTCCACTTTGACAATGATTCCTTCCACCTCTTGACTTGGCTCCGCAGGTTCAGCCAGACTATCGGTAGGGGTCAGTTCCTCTGTACTGTTATCAACAGCTGAACTTGGTTTTTCTTTCACTTTTGCGTTATCAGCTTCGCTGGGCATCTCTTCGCCATTAAATAAATCAACGTTATCCATCACATCATCAATTTGCGACAAGAGATCATCTTCTTCCTCAAACAGATTATCCAAATCGTCCTGATCTATAACATCGCTACCCTCTTCAAAATCCCAATCTAAATTTTCAACCGCACCGTCAATATCGGGTACCAACATATCATCACCCAAATCATCAAATTCATCCTCGGTATCGTTCAGGGATGCTTGCAACTCTTCGCCAAGCACATCAGCCTGGGTTATATCATTGTCGAACAACGGCTGTTCATCGAGTTCTTCACTTAAGGCATCGGACAAATCATCCATTTCAGTGGCTACATGGGTATCAACTGGTTCATCTTTATTGGCCAGTAAATCCAGGTCCATTTCATTTTTAGATTTTCTCTTGATTAACCAATAAGCCAGGCCACCTAACAGTAATAAACTGGGCAGAATTGAGCCGATTATCAGGATGGATGGTTTACTCAACCAGGCAAAAATGGAGCTCTGCTTAGCAAGGAGTGCGGTTTGCTCTTCCCTGCGGGATTTATTCAGTAATTCCTCGATACTTTGGCCCATTTGTATCATCTGCTGCTCTTTGAGCACTTCCTGACTGCGCATCGATGCTAAATCTTTATTAACGGAGTCCAGGCGTTCAAACATTTTCTGATTTTCAGTGAGTATGCTTTGCACACCGACAATAGACTCGGAAAATTGCTGCCGTATTGCCTGAAACTGGCGATTTTGTTCCTCATCTATCGCACCCATTTTTTGTTCCAAGATCGCCTTGGTTTCGTCCAAATCTGTTTTACTGGCAAGCTTGTCCTGTGATCTAGCGTCTTTGCGTACCAGTGTTTGCCCCTGTGCGTCGCTTTGCAGAATTTGCTCGTCCACAGCAACGTTATCCCTGCCTTTTTTTTCATTTACCCAAGAAATATAGCGCTGTGAAGGCAAACGTAAAATGGTTCCCTTGACGAGTAAATTAATATTATTTTGTTCGAACGAAGCAGGATTAAGCTCAAATATAGCTTGCATGACTTGGTATATGGAGGCGTTGCTATTCGTTTGGTATTTAGTGGCAATGGCCCACAAAGTATCACTGGCCTTTATGGGGCCGTAGGTGACACCCGAGTATTGATTGTCGACATCTTTGGGCCCTTTAATGAGAACTTGCTGGAAATCAGCAGCAAAGGCACCCGCAGTTAAGTTAAAACTGAGACTCGCTATAAGCAATATTACTAGCTTTCGCAAATTCATTTTCCGTTCTATGCCTCAAAAATTGCGATAAGTGCCGTATTTGTTGGCTATTTACCATTTCTAATTATTATTGTCGTCACATTCAATAGTAGGCTTAAACGTAACGTCCCTTGCTAATCAATAGACGGATTTAAAGTTTGACAGCAATAAACTTGCCACTATGTGGAAAAATGCTTTCCAGCTTAAATGACATTGCCTAAACGCATAGATACTATAAACCAGAAAATACCGATGATCTAGAAGGGAAAATGACCTCAAATTAACGTAATACACATGCTATGTGCCCTGGCAATTTATTCTATGGGCAAAAAATACTGAACTTGTGTTGTAAATACCCAAGTGATCTCAAAATGCTGGTTCAAAGCTTAGGCTTCAATTCAGGGCAAGGCACAACATGTAGGGAATGGCGTCCCCTTTCCAAATGTTGTAACGCCGCACTGGGTTTCTGCTTAAGCTCCCTTCGGGCAGGTTTCATATCCACAACGGAGTTGCCCCCACTACTGCGTTATTTGTATTGGACATAGGAGAGCTATGCCTCAATACAAATGCCTGGTATTTGACGATTTGAATTCCCGCTGAACTGTGCATCTTGAAGTCACTTGGGTATAGGTATCGGCTGAGGTTTAAAAAAAATGAGGGACCTGCGGCTAGCACCCGGTCCCTATTGATGTCAGGTTGTGGCTTTTACATATAATCGCGGATCAGGACTTCGGCAATTTGCACACTGTTGGTTGCTGCACCTTTACGCACGTTGTCCGATACAACCCATAGGTTAAGACCATTAGGGTGACTGATATCGTTACGTACACGACCAACAAATACCTCGTCCTTACCACTAGCATCACCCACCTGAGTCGGAAATTCTTCCCGCTGGGATTTCAAAATGATCCCCGGAGCGGCGGCCAGTAATGCTTTGGCATCCTCGGCATCTAAGGGCTGACGGGTTTCAATATGAATGGCTTCACCGTGGCCGAAAAATACCGGAACTCGCACAGCAGTAGCGTTTACCCGAATAGTCTCGTCACCTAGTATTTTCTGTGTTTCCCAGACCATTTTCATTTCTTCTTTGGTGTAATCATTATCCATAAACACATCGATTTGTGGAATAACGTTAAAGGCGATCTGGCGGCTAAAGGCTTCGATTTTCACGTCACGGCCACTGAGCATGGCGGCAGTTTGCGCAGCCAGTTCGTCCATTGCCTCTTTACCTGAACCTGATACCGACTGATAAGTGGCAACATTGATACGCTCGATTCCCACTGCATCATGAATGGGTTTTAACGCCACCATCATCTGAATAGTCGAGCAGTTGGGGTTAGCAATAATATTACGGTTACGGAAATCAGCTAATGCATGGGCATTAACTTCAGGCACAACCAAGGGGATCTCCGGGTCGTAACGATATTCCGAAGTATTATCGATAACCACGCAACCTGCCTCAGCAGCAATGGGAGCATATTTTGCTGACACACTGCCACCGGCAGAAAAGAAACCCAGTTGCACCAAACTCCAGTCAAAATCATCGGCGTCGAGTACGGTAATTTCTTCGCCCTTAAAAGTCACCTTTCCACCTGCCGAGCGTGAGCTGGCCAGTGGATAGAGTTTGTTGACCGGAAATCCCCTTTGTTCAAGAATTTCTATCATGTGTTGCCCTACTAAACCTGTAGCACCCAACACGGCGACATCAAAAGACCGAGACATTAAACGTAACTCCTATATAGATTTGTTAAAAAATAATTTTTGACACTGTCATACCGTTGTAGTCAATCGGTTTACAGCACCTTATTTACGGGCAAAACCCAAAGCGTAGATTGCCTCCGTTGCAGCCGAATTTCCAGCATTTACCTTAAGTGCCGCAAATTCTCTTCGAATAGAATAGTTTTTTCGGATATATCCAAATTGATCTGGCAGATGGACACTGTCTTTAAAATGCTTTGAATCCTGGCTGATATCATACACGCTGAGGATCAGGTGGGTAAACAGTGCCTGACCGGATAACCCCTGGGGAATATCGATACGGTCAGGCTGTGCAGGAGGCAAAAAGTCAGTCAGGGATTTTTCCACCGGCTTGTGTAAACGCTTGCATACCTGCTGATAAAGCATTTCCGTGCCCCGGGCTTTACCCTCTATGGTATGCCCCGCTATATGAGCAGTAGCCAGAGCAATATAAGGCACCAAAGCAAGATTAATATGGGGCTCATTTTCCCATACATCCATGACCACGTTTAGTTTACGGCCGTTTTCAAAACAGTCTAATAAGGCCTGGTTGTCGACCACTTCTCCGCGACAGGCATTGATTAATAGTTGATCATCCCGTAACTGCGCCAAACGCTCGGAATCAAACATATGCAGGGTGACATGAGGTATTTCTTGAATAAGAGGCACATGCAGGCTGATAACATCGCATTGCATGATATCTTCCATTGATACCCAGTCTCGGGGATCACCCTGTTCTTGCAGCGGTGGATCACATAATTTATAGCGTATGCCCAAGGCCGTCAGTTTGTTGGCCAAAGTCGTGCCCACATGCCCTGCCCCCACTATACCCACGGTTTTATTCGCTAATTGCCAATCGAGGTGCTGGGCCATCACTACAATAGCACTTAATACATACTCGGCTACAGCTGTGGCATTGCACCCGGCTGCAGAGGCAAAGTCCAGTTGCCGTCCATGCAGATAGCTTTTATCCAGATGATTCGTGCCGGCTGTGGCTGTAGCCACATACTGAATATCTTGATTGAGTTGCAGTAATTTGCCATCCACCTTGGTGGTAGAACGCACCAGCAGAATATCCGCATCAGCCACCAAATCAGCATTCACCGTGCGATGAGAAAACACTTGACATTGGCCCAGTTCCGCAAAAAATTCGGCGGCGTAAGGCAAACTGTCCTCGTAATAGATTTTAACTGGGATCACCGTGAACTAAGCGGCTAAGGCTATGCGCCAGCGCCTTAAAAAAGTACGCAATTATGCCACGGGCAATGGACAACCGAAACGTCTTAGTGGGGATTTTTAACTGCTATGGGTGAGAATCTAACCACTTTTCACATTAACAGTGGTCCATTTATCCTGTTTTATGACCTAAATAAAGACGGCAAGTTTAAGAGGCTTGATAGGTAAAGAATACATGGTTAGGGAAATTGCCCGACAAACCCTTGATACAGTTTGGTAACTTGCTGTGGCGCCTCTAATTGCGGGTAATGACCCACATTCA
Source organism: Paraglaciecola sp. (assembly GCA_046709505.1). Classification (GTDB taxonomy): domain Bacteria; phylum Pseudomonadota; class Gammaproteobacteria; order Enterobacterales; family Alteromonadaceae; genus Paraglaciecola. The sequence goes on from JBKEFM010000025.1 coordinate 4,673, forward strand.
AAGCGTGGGTCGTTGCCTGAGGTAAAAGCTGCTCGAATCTGGTCAGCATGTGTTGACCAGAAATAGGATCATGCACCCCATTAATAAAACACTGGGCCACTGCGCTATTTTGCATAACCGTTACCCAGCGATGTGCCTGCACCTGACGTTCATCTAAGTAACTCAATAAGCCTGGTAACACCCGCTTACCCTGCTTATGCTGTAACAACGAATACAAAACCTCAACGTGAAACGGATCAGGCTGACTGTTTTGACCAAAAATTTCACTTAAACTACGCTGCAAACTGCTCTGACGCATAAACCTGCACACCAGAGGACCAAGGGCACTTTTAAGCAATTTTTGGGTAAATAAAGGTCTATGGTGATCCGCAAACAAACCGCCATTTAAATAACAAATGCTTTGAATGTCGACTTTAGTTTGTTGCTGAAAATGGCGCGCCAATAGCTCTTGTGCCACAGAATCGCCATAATCATGGGCCAAAATATGACATTGACTCACGCCCTGCTGTGCCAATAACGCCTCAACTATATCGGCTTGCTCAAGCAAGCTGTACTGATGTTTGTAAGGCTTATCAGACAGCCCAAAACCCAGTAAATCTAAGCTCAATAGCCGATAGTCTTTACGCAAAACTTGCCACTGGTAGTGCCAATCCCAAGCCGCACTGGGAAATCCATGGATCATCAGGATCCAAGGTGCATCTTTTGCGCACGCACTGTGATCTTGTACCGTCCAATACGCAATATTGTATCCACTATGCTCAATGTAGCTGGCACTTTTCTGATATTGATCAAAGCTTGGAAAAACGCTCATTATTGATCGTAACCTGGGTTAGTGCGGGTGAGTTTTCGTAGAATTGCTGGCCAGGCTAAACTTCCCCCAGCTGAGCGGGTCACCTGTTTTGCCTGAGCCTGAATGCCCGCTAATATTTGTTCAGGGATCACCGTTAATGGCTGGCCACTAGCCTGAGCCTGCAACTGAATTTCGCAAGAGCGCTGCAACAAAAACATAAACAAAAAAGCATCCGCAATAGAATCGGCGCAGGTTAGTAAACCGTGGTTACGCAAGATCATAAAATTAGTGGTCCCAAGATCGGCTACCAGGCGGGTTCTCTCATCGGGATTAAGTGCCACACCTTCATAATCATGGTATGACAGAGACGACAAAGCAAACAGGGATTGCTGGCTCAAGGGCAAGAGGCCATCTTTTAATATGGAGACGGCGATCCCGGCTGTGGTATGCAAGTGCATCACACATTTGGCGTCCTCTCTGGCCTCGTGTACTGCGCTGTGGATCACAAAACCTGCTGGGTTAATATCGAATTCACAGGGCATCACCTTGTTACCCTGTAAGTCAATTTTGACCAGACTAGAGGCTGTGACTTCTTCAAATAACAAACCATAGGGATTAATCAAAAAATGGTGTTCAGGCCCGGGCACGCGGGCAGAAATATGGGTAAAAACCAGATCATCCCAACCGTAATGCGCCACCATGCGGTAACACGCAGCCAGATCGATCCGGGTTTGCCATTCTTCACTGCTAACCTTTTGTTTAACTGAATTGTGCATAGCTAATTTTTTCATTGTTAAATCAAGGTTAACAACTTAATCTAGTCGCTCCATACAAACTGTCGCCTAAGCGACAATTAACCTGTTAATTTTCCATGCAACTTGAAATGATCCGCCCCATATTACGTCAGAGCCACTGGTTTGAGTCGCTGCCAGAAAGCGTAATTGAACAGTTGCTGCCCCTGGGCAAAATAAAAAAGCTCGACAGTGGCCAGCTATTGCATCGCAAAAATGATCAAGCCGATGGTCTGTATTGTGTCTTATCCGGTAAAATTCGCGTTAGCAACGTTACTCTTGAAGGTAAAGAGTTAGTGCTGACCTGGCTGCAACCCGGCAGCTGGTTTGGTGAAATCTCGTTATTTGACGGCCTGCCCCGCACCCATGATGCCCATGGTGAACAGCCCAGTGAATTGCTTAAAATAACCAACCAGGATTTTAGCCGTTTGCTCAACCAGCACCCTGAGTTGTACCCCCATTTCATGCGTTTGTTATGCCAACGTATACGTGCCACCTTTTCGCTCATCGATGAAACCGGCAGCCTGTCACTAAAAGGTCAATTATGTCGGCGCATACTGTTGTTGGTCGAAGGCCTGGAAAGCCAGACACTGACCAGCACCAGTATAAGCTTAAGTATTTCCCAGGGATCGCTGGCCCTGATGCTGCACAGCTCACGCCAGACAGTGAATAAGCTGTTACAGGCGTTACAACAAGACAACCTGATCAGAGTGCAATATGGCCAATTGACCATTTTGGATCGGGCAGGTTTAAGCACGATGAGTGAGAGTTAACATTCGTTACGGGCTAGCAGGTCAATAACGCAGTATCATAAAACCGGCTGTCAGGGTTACAAAAAAACGAACTTGCCTACTCAATTTCTACCGTTGTGGTGCACTAACTAGCTGATGTTATTAACGGGCTCAAATCGACGAACGAATCTCGATCAAAAATAACACATTAGTGATATTGCTTTTACCTAACAGGCTAATAAGCCCTTGCTCGGCTGTATTAAGCGCAGTGCGTAAAATGCTCGCCCCCTGCTGGCTATGCAACCCGGCAAAAGCCGCCACATTAGCCACTAGGGTGATGTAAAACACCAGGCGAAAACTGACTTTTTTAGTTTTATGCCGCAAATGCTGCTGGGCTACAATGGCCCCGGGCCAGCCACCAAAAAGTGCCAGTAGCTGTAAGGTTTTCTCAGGCACCCGCCACTCATCCTTTCGCGCTGCAGCCTTATCTTTAGCATAAGCAATATAGGTCACCAGACTAAGCAGCACATAAATCAGCCCCAACAATAAAGGCGTATAACCCAAATAATAAGAAACCGGCAAAGCCACCAGTAAAAGGTAAATGGGTAGGTAATGAATTTTCATGGTTATTTATACTAGGTTTCCCAGGTTTTAAAAGTGCCAACACTCTTACCTTATATTCTACCAATATAGGGTAAATAATAGATATCTCGACTCCACCGACACCACTGATTGTACTTACAGTTTCTTGGCTTTTGTGCAATAACAGAAGATCGGCGACATTTTGGATAATTTCCCTAAGCTGTTTTGTACAAAGTGGAAAGAACCTATTTAAAAGATGGGCATGGAGGATCTGTAAAAATACACTCTGAATAATGCTAGACATTTTGGAGTGTTTAAGTACGCCATTTTTTCATTAACTAAATTGTTATAAGCCACAAGGAAAGACCCAACTTTGAATGTGTACCTAAATATCTTTTTTATTAGTCTGACACTCATTACGGCGGGTTACATGTTTCAGAGTTATTGGGGTAACCGTGCCTTGAAAGCCTATTCTTGGGTATTGCTCTTTCTATTGGCTGCGTTATCTTTCGGCAGTTATTTTTTAGATGTTTCGCAGGATAATGAATTTCATACGTTTATTATTTTTATAGTCTTAATCTTTGGCACTCCACTTATCTGCGGTTTAATGATGATTTATTATTCGCGAAATACGCTTTTGGGCTTAAGAGTTTTTTTTACGTTTGCAGCGTCAGGGCTAATTGTGGCTGCCTAGCCTTTTGGCGTTCTAATATTAGGATGTGCGTTAGGGTTGGATTGTATATAGTGGCTTATAATAAAAACATCATCGCGGGAATTTCACTCGCTGAAAGGCGCTCCTAAAATCCCCATATGTTAAGCGTTTGCTGCTAAATGTACACTTGCACAACTTTCGGTACATGTATCTGTCTATCATATACACCTGTGCACTAACCTGTACATGTTGAGGTCATATATGAAAATTGTTTCTTTTACCGAAGCTAGAAATGGTTTAAAGGCAGTTTTGAATGGCGTGATTAATGACGCAGATACTACTGTGATTACACGCCGTGATTCTGAAGATGCCGTTGTCATGTCATTAGATTATTACAATAGCTTAATGGAAACAGTCCATTTGCTCCGCTCGCCTGCAAACGCAGAGCACCTGAATAGATCTATTACCCAATATAGAGAGGGGAAAACCACTCAACGAAAATTACTCAATGAGTAACCAGGTGCTCTCATGGACTGGTGAAGCTTGGAACAGCTATTTATATTGGCAGACACAAGATAAGAAAACACTTCAAAGAATCAATAAATTGATTGCCAACGTCAAACGCTGTTCGTTCGATGGCATTGGTAAGCCGGAGCCTTTAAAGGAAAACTTATCTGGTTTCTGGTCCCGTAGAATTGACGATACAAACAGGTTGGTTTACGCAATTGACGACAGCGCGATTACAGTTATTTCCTGTCGCTGTCATTACTAATCCTCTGTGTCAGCTAATAAACCAAGTCCGCGGGAAAAGGGCAATACACAGAACCATATACCCAAAGTCATTAAAGTGCAGCTAGGCGGCAAAACAACTTAGCCCATGAGCTTGATTGGGGTGAGGAGAGCAGCCAACAACGTTACAGCTTCAAGAGATACGGGTATATTTATTTTAATTGTTGTCAATGATCTTATTACCTTTTCCCGCAGGTTTGCCATTGTTCGTTTATGACCGGTGAAAAACATGTTCTATGATGGTTTTTAGCAAAAACTCTCACACATAAAATCAGTGGCAAAGCCAAATTTACAAAACAGTATCACAAGGCAGAAAACGTTCTTCTGATAACTGAACAAGCGCTCGACAGCATTTCTCTGTGCCCCCTGTGGTGAGAAGTTATTTTTTACCCCTAACTGTCATTTAAATGGTTTTGAGTCTAAGGCCAGTTTTTACACTAACCCGTCTTTCTCTGTACCCTCAGTGCTAAGAAGTTTTTTTCCGTCTGACTGCCAAATGGATTTGAGTATCGGTATTACGATTGATTAGATGAAGACAGACATATTTTTTACGGTAAACTTTATAAAAAAATGCGTTTATTTCACCTATACTCCCAATCACCTGATTGAAGAGTGAGAGTTGCTAGCCGTTTTCATTTGCTCAATAACGCCGTAATAAAGTGTACTATGTTTTATTTTAATTTCTGTTACAGGACTTTTTATACGTGTCTGTCAATTTACGATTTTAAAACAAATGCTATTTATTATAATCTGACCATCTGGATTCTTTAAATTCGAATTTTTGCAATAAAGGAACACTATGATAGATGCAACTGAAAATACATTAGTGACTATTAATAACAAAGCAAAAAATCCTACGGATCAGCAGAGTCCATCACCTGTAAATGATAAAAAGATCAAAAATAATGGCCGTTGTAGTCAGTTAACAAATGAATGTGAATTAATGTGTGAATATGCATTAACCAATGGTTTAGAGGTACCTCCGCAACTAATAAAAAATCTTTATGTGATCACTAATGAGACAAATTATAGTCGTGAAGATATAGGTGAATTAGCCATTATCCATCAACAACTTAATCGGATTATTGCACCAGCCACTCCTCAATCGGTGGTGCTAATTCGTACTGAAAAAAAAAGTGCTAACGTTTTACGCTTCTTAGGTGCAGTTCCCATTGTTCGTCACATAATGGTTACTTCCCTGTTCTTTTTGTTAGCCTTTATTACCATAGGGCAAATGAAAATTATTAATGAAACAAATTTGAATAATGGTATTTTAGGCAGTAGCAGTTGGACTGCAGTGGCAATTCTCTCTTATTTAATCTGCTGCGCCGGATTAGGCGCATGTTTTACCTCATTACACTCTTTGAATAATTTTGTTTCAAAAGCAACTTACGATCCTAGATATGACTCTACCTATTGGGCATCGATATTACTTGGCGTCATAGCAGGGGTGTTTATTTCAGAACTCCTATTTAACATGCTATTTCCTGAAGCGGTCGCTGGCGATACCACAGCGACCGCTGATATGGGCAAACCCGCGCTGGCTTTGTTAGGTGGGTTCTCAGCTAATATGGTGTATAAAATTCTGCAACGTTTAGTTGAGTCTGCTGAATCGCTTGTTAAAGGTGATCAGTCGGCCATTAATCAAGCAAACCAGACCGCACAAGTAAGTGAGTTAAAAAGCCTTAAAAAAGAGATGAGTATGGATGTAGCTAGTCAGCTGATAAAAGTTGAAAAACTGTTAGAAAGCGATCCAAATGCAGCAGGGCAGGAAGTCCGCAGTGCTATTGAGAGTTTATTGGGGGCTAAAAAGTATTAGGATTAAAGGTAATGTTGTTTAAATCAATGAAGCCTTGTCACCCTGTCGTGATCAGATAGCCCACATTAACTTTCTGTGTTCAGCCACATTATTTACTGTGGCCGGTAAAACACATTTTTTCGTTGTCTTGTGATCATGCTGTCTGTGGCATTCCCCCGGTCAGAGCCAGCTAAAGTCGCAATAAATGCCTCATGCAATTTATTGTCAACTCACCTCTAACGATGCCATTGTCTGGTCGTTGAAATTGTCAATACAATAGCCGTGATGCCTTTATATAATCCGCAGCCACTGCTTATTGGCTTAACCCCATGGCTGATACAAATGCTATTCTCCCTCGCAGATTCTATATCAGTGCCAATGTTAGCAGCCCTCCGCAAAAACTACCCTAGCACTTGCACACTTTGTTGCTTATTCATTTTATCCACCTGCGGTTGTAAATATTTTAATGCGACGACAGGTCTGATAAATACCGGTTATTGGTCAATCGTTTATACACCAGACACTTCACTTTAAAAGCTCATTGCTACTGACTCACAAGATGTTATTATTACTTTTAGTTATTAGTTATACTAAATTTAAATCTCATAGGAGCCTCCATGACCCACCCTTGTGAACTGTCGCCAATTTATCTGGACGCCAATGCAACCACACCTGTATTGCCAGCTGCTGCAAAGGCAGCGCTTAGTGCGATGGAAGATTTATATGGCAACCCAAGTAGTGGCCATATCACTGGTCTGAAGGCAAAAGATGTGATGGAGCAAACCCGCATCAGTATAAAAAAATATCTGGAGGTCGGTGATAGTACCGTTATATTTACCAGCGGTGCCACCGAAGGCATACAGACAGCTATATTATCTGCGCTGATAGCCGCCAAAGGAAATCTGCAACCAAACAAGACTTACAGCTTGCTCTATGGCGCAACTGAACACAAAGCGGTTCCTGAATCTCTCAAACACTGGAATGAAATCCTCGGGATCCACGCAGAAATAAAAGCGATACCCGTTGATAAAAAGGGTAATCTCGATCTTGATTTTATTAGTCGTGAGGCAGCAAATGCCCTCATGATATGCACTATGGCGGTTAATAATGAAACGGGCGTGTATCAAGACCTAAAGACACTGGAACAATGTATCCGCGAAAGCAATGCAGATATTTTTTGGATGGTGGATTGTGTGCAGGCGCTGGGCAAGATGCCATTAAACCTGGCAACCACCAGTATCGACTATGCCCCCTTTAGCGGGCATAAACTCTATGGACCCAAGGGTATAGGCTTTGTTTACATTCGCCACAATACGCCATTTACCCCCTTTATTGCAGGCGGAGGCCAGGAAGGTGGCTTACGTTCAGGCACAGAGAATCTGCCCGGCCTTGCGGCCTTGCAGGTTATTTTCCAGATGCTAAACAATCAAGCCATCGAGTGTTTTGCTAGCCAGGCCGAGCTTTTTACTTATCGGGACCAACTTGTTACCGCGCTGACCAAGGCCTTTCCTACTTTAGTATTTAACCATGACTTCGCCAATTGCGTTGCCACCACCATCAACTTTGCTATTCCTGGCTTTAGCAGTAAAGAAATAATGGATCTGTTTGATGCCGCGGGTATGCGGGTCAGCTCAGGTTCGGCCTGCGGTTCTAAGGTGAGCAGAAGTTTCGTGCTGGACGCAATGGGTTTGCCCCGCTGGCAAAGTGAGTCGGCCATCAGACTGTCCTTCGGGCCAGCCATGACCGCAGAACAAGTACAGCAAGCCTGTGATCGTATCGAATTAGCCGCGCAAGCCTTAAGTGGCAGTTGTCTGGTACTCAGTGCTGATACTGTGCAAAGCAGACTGAAAGTTAATGGACTCGTTCAGCTTAAATCGGCTGGCAGTTGTTGCTGGATATATGTCGACGATGACCATAAAACGGCAGTGATAATAGACCCTCTGCCTGAGCTTGTTGAACGTATTACTACCTTGCTTAGGTGCCAGAAACTGCAACCCATGGCCATATTGGATACCCATGGCCACGGCGATCATACAACAGGCCGTGATTTGCTAACCGAACGTTTTTTACCTAACCAGGTCAGTGATGATTTGGGCTGGCCAATAACATCACCCTTACAACTGTCCGAGGAAAATAAAAGTCTACCCTACCTCATACTGGGTAAACACTGGTTGATTCAAGTGCCAACTCCAGGACATACAGACGACAGCGTAAGTTATATACTGAGCTGTTCATTAAATAACGGTGACAACATCTGTGACAAAGCCCTTTACGGATTTTGTGGTGACACCTTGTTGATGGGTAGCCTCGGACGAACAAATTTCCATAGCAGCAGTGCTCCTAAGCTTTATCACAGCATTCAAACTTTAAACCAATTACTTAGTGATCATACCCTTATATGCCCAAGTCATGATTATCACAATGAATTTACCACCACCTTGTCAAGTGAGTCTCAGCGGAATAAATTATTGGAGCAGGTGCTATCTGGCGACCTGAGCGAAGCTGATTTTTGTGTGTTAAAGCAGCAACTGGATAATCATTTGGATGACCAAAACGCCAGTGAAATTATGTGTGGTGCCTATCTGGCACCTAAGAGTTGTTCCGCAATACAGGAATACGATGATGATTCTCTTAAGCGAATCCTCACCAATAACAGCACGGTAAAACTCATCGATATTCGCGAGCCTCATGAATACGCCTTGCAACATAGTGTTTCAGCGGATCTGAATGTCCCTATAACCCGCCTGGTGCAATTTATTGGTGAACATATGCAAGACCGGGAGCAACCTTGGGTATTGCTATGCCGCAGTGGCAGTCGTTCTTTGGTTGTCGCCCAAGCAATGGCCAGATTGGGTTTTAGTCACATTGGCCATTTAAAAGGTGGCTACGCTTTAGGGAAGTCTCTATAAAATCTGATTTTTGTGGATGCAGATAGACTTATACTCAAAGCTGTTGGCGTGCCGGTTAGGTGGTAAAATAGCTCAGCCCCATAAGCTTAGACGTGCTGAGTGCTTGGGGTTGGCGGTCGCCGTGAAAGCAGCCAACAACGTTGCTTAAAGATATACGAGTACATCCAGAATTTAATGAGATTACATACCCAATGCAGTCAAACCAGGATGATCATCCGGCCGTCTGCCCAGTGGCCATAGGAACTGACGCTCTGCTTCACTAATAGCCTCATCATTAATACTGGCATGGCGCTCGGTCATCAAACCTTTACCATTAAATTGCCAGTTCTCGTTGCCATGGCTGCGGAACCAATTTCCCCGAGTATCATGCCATTCATATACAAAACGCACGGCAATTCGGTTCCCCTCATAGGCCCATAATTCTTTAATTAATCGATAATCCTGTTCTTTTTGCCATTTTGCGGTAAGAAAAGCGACGATTTCGTCACGGCCAATTAAAAAGGTGTCGCGATTTCGCCAACGACTATCAAGGCTATAAGCAGTAGCAATTTTCAGAGGATCCCTATTGTTCCAGGCATCTTCTGCCAAACGAGCTTTGAGTATCGCTTCGTCTTTGCTAAAAACTGGCAAGGGTTTGCGAATATCTTCAATACTAATGTCAAAATTCATGATTATTCCTTGTTCTGTTTGTTTCAATAACAACTAAATATCTCAAGACAGGTTATTGTCTGGGCGAACTGTCAGTGACCCCTTGAGCCATTAACTAATGAGCATATAATACCACATTGCGATATGGTCTAGGCTTTTACAAGTGCGCTTTCCCGTCCATTTTACCCATGTAGGGCTGGTACCACGCAAAGGGGTGATATTCGCAGGGCAATTAGTCTCGGAAGAATTTAAAGCGTCTGTGAAGGCTTTTGGCGAAAAACGTGCCCCAAAGTTTGACTGATTTTTAACCCTGTCATGGTGTGGGGGGTCACAACGGCATTTTATTCAGCTAAAATTCGCTTTGTAGACACAGTCAACACAGGATACATAAGTAATGAGCGCAATAGTCGAATTAGATGTATTACTTAAATCAATGTTGCCCCAACTGCAAAAAAATGAATACGCGTTTTGTACCGTGACGGGTAAGGTAGCGGATTATGCTCATCTTGATCCCCTGGGCTTTTTTAAAGAATCAGAGGGGTTAACATTGATCCTGTTAGCCGATGTAGCTCGGAACGCTGACATTCCATTTGAAATCACATTCAGGCAAATCACCCTGACCGTTCATTCCAGTTTAGAGGCCGTTGGTCTTACCGCAGCAGTAGCCGATAAGTTAACCCAATACGGTATCAGTGCCAACGTGGTCGCAGCCTATTATCATGACCATATTTTTGTGCCAAGCAACAAAGCACAACAAGCCTTGGCTGCCTTGAACGAATTTTCGGCCTGAAGAGTAACGCCAAGGTTTAAACTTGGTATTTTTACAGGCGCAAACGCAACAATTATCAATACAGTCAGCATAAAAATAATGTTCCAGGGAAAACGATAGCAGCAAAGCAACCTAGCTGCTATCCACCTTTTTTGTGCTGCAATAACTGACCCATTTTAGCTAGATAATCTAAACCTCATCTGCGATGCTTTTCCAGTGTGCGATTTAAATCAATCCACCTCAATATATACTCACTCAGCGATCGATAATATTTGCTTAAACGGGGAGGTTAATTTTCCCGCTCTACTGATAAAGCATAAGCAAATTTAGCACCGCCCTTCAGGAATGTCTGGCAAGGAGCAATGGTATTGGTCCTGATTGATAACCAATACAGGGTTGCCGAAGTTCAGTTTCAACTATACGGCAATTATTTTTTTACTGTTTTTTTTAGCCTTGTAAGCGAAACGTAAACTATCGCAATTTTTTATATACTTATGTCTAATTGACCGGTACCAACTCCAAGTGCAAAATTCCGGTATGGTTTTTTTAAGTTTATTTTAAGTGTTCACATGCATATGCCAACAGTTAATTTATGTACCACAGACCCTATTATTAAAAGTGTGATTGGCATGGTATTCGTTATTTCTGGTCTTTTGGGCGCGACACAGGTTGGCAATATTTTCCTGCAATCTGTCTTTTTATTTTTTACCGGATTAAATATAGTTTCTGTGTTGATTGGTTGGTGGCCGGTTTACAGGCCAGTTATTATCTTCTCCTATAACATTTAACCTGCCAACATTATTTTATGCTGTTCAGCCAAAATCGTTTAAACACAAATAGTAACCTTCGTCCTCATTTGTTGTTCGGGTCAATCATCATCGCTATAGCGCTAGCGATTATTTTTAAAATGGTTGCATATCGACTTGCCAGCGATCTTGGCGAGTCTGTTGAACTACAGACTTCAAATGACCAATTAAGATCGTTTTTTAACGAATTAAAAGAACTTCCCTTGTCTGAAGGGGACAGTGACCAAATCAAACAGACCATAAAACACAATCAATTTTTTCGGTTCTTTGACCCGGAATTAGTTGCCTTACAGGTCTGGGTTGGCAATACGATACACGACATTCGTTCTCATTCTGCCACTACTTTAATCAGTAAAAAATTGCTCGATTCAGCAGGTGAATTTACGGCAAGTGGTAAACTTAGTTCAGAACAGGAAAAGCTATCTTGGCGTTATCACAATGATGTCCACAGTGGTCTTTCGGTATTAATGATACGCAAAATAGGTCACCTGAATAAAACCCTTGAATATTTTGTCAATAGACTTGCTACCACTGTTTTCCTACTTTTTTTGCTGGCCGTTTGCGTTGCGTTGGTTATTTCTGTCGTCATGACGAAACGATTTGAGGATAATAACCAAAAACTTAATTATCTGGCCATATATGATCCTCTAACGGGCTTAAAAAACAGAACTTTCCTACTAGAATATTTCGCACCTTTTCTATCCCACACAAGAACGGTCACTGATGACAACAAAAACGCCATAAATGGTGCGTTTATGATGATCAATCTTAATAAATGTAAAAATGTAAGTGATACCTTTGGCCATGCCATAGGCGACCCGTTTTTATCTGGCCTGGCTGAACAAATTCAGCAATTATTGGACGAGAAGCATGTTCTGGTATACGCAGAAGAAGAATTTGTGGTGTGGATAGAGGGAGCAGAAAAAGAGGCTATTTTAGTTTTGTCTGAACAAATTTTATCTCGCTGCAACCAGGCAGTTTCTTTAGTCAATAACCAATTTGAAGTGGGTGCAAGTATAGGTATTGCCCTTTATCCACAGCATGGCGCAGACATTGATACTTTATTCAAACATGCAGACATCGCTATGAACCGCGCGAAGAGACGTCGACTAGGTGTGCAAATTTACTAGGCAGATCCACATGATATCTGCAAGCTCCAAGTACGCCTTTATGGGCAACTCAATAGCGCACTTTCCCCAAGCAATTTACCCTTTTGTACCAACATGAGACCTTACCTGCCAGTTTTTTTTATCGCAGAGTTTGGTGCGTTGACAACATCCTACCTAAGGTTTGCTGGTACCTGCGGTGAATATTGAGTTGGTTGTCCAGAGGCTAAATTGATCCATTAACGATGACCGCTGTTGTGTGTCTGCGGGTTGAGTCAGGCCAGTTACAAAGACAACGAAGATAAAAAATGCCACCAAAGAAAAGGTCATTAAAATGATAGTGAGAAAAGTTACATTAATTTGTATGATATGCGCACTATATGGATGCGGTAATGATAACGATAATGTGGTGGAAATAGTCGATACATTGACGTTGAAACCTACCCCATCGGAAATATTGAAAGACACAATGACCACAGTATCAGGTGGATTAGGTATATCAGCCTTTATCCTACCTGATAGCGCTGATTTAGATAATATTCCACAGGATCCCAGTAACCCACTTACCCCGGAAAAAGTTGCGCTGGGTCAAATGCTTTATCATGAAACAGCCCTGGCAACTGAAGGAGTAAATGACGATCTTGCCGGTACCTGGTCTTGTGCCAGTTGCCACCATGCCGCGGCAGGATTCAAGTCAGGTGTGCCCCAAGGTATAGCTGAAGGTGGTGAAGGCTTTGGACTAAAAGGCGAAAATCGTATCTTTGCTGCAGGTTTTGATAAAGCCTCTGCTGACCCTCAATTAATTCCAGATGTTCAGCCAGCGGCGTCCCCAGCCGTGCTGAACGTGGCATTCCAAGACGTTATGTTGTGGAATGGTCAATTTGGTAATGCCGTAGATGGCATTGTTAATGCGGGTCTTGCTGACGAAATTCTCGCTACCCAAGGCACACTAAAAGCTGAAAATTCACGCCAGTTGTCAGGTATTGAGGTTCAGGCTATTGCAGGTACAGGGGTGCATCGAATGAAAACCAGTGGTAATTCTATTGTACAAACTAACGTTGAATACATAGCAATGTTTGATGCTGCCTTTCCTCAGGGAACCGAAGATGCAACAGAGGATGCTGGTAAAGCTATCGCCGCATTTGAACGTACTATTTTAGCCACCGAATCTCCTTTTCAGATGTGGTTAAAAGGTGAGGAAGATGCAATGAACAGTGATGAAATTACCGGTGCTACACTTTTCTTTGGAAAAGCTGGTTGTGTAAATTGCCATACAGGACCGGGACTAAGCTCCGAAGTAAGGGCAACCGAAGAAAAAATGTTCTTCGCTGTTGGATTTGCGGATTTTGATCCTAACAACCCACAGATAACAGGTACGGTTGATGATGAAAGTAGTCGCGGACGTGGTGGGTTTACGGGTGAAAAGGCAGATAATTACAAGTTCAAAGTACCACAACTATACAACCTTGCTGACACCAATGTGTTTGGACATGGTGCGTCTTTCAATTCAATACGTGACGTCGTGGCATATAAAAATACTGCGGTATCACAAAAAGTCTTGCTAGCGAGTGTCTTGGACCCCCGCTTTGTCTCATTGGGCTTAACTGATGAAGAGATTGATCACCTCGCAACGTTTTTAGAAACCGCACTATACGACCCCAATTTAAGTCGATATGTTCCTAGCAGTTTACCTTCTGGCAACTGTTTTCCAGTAAATGATGATCGAGCTAAAATGGATTTAGGCTGCTAAAAAAACCACCCTTTGCGTTGAGATTCTAAAGCTGGGGACAATTTATGACTGTTATATGATCACGAATATAAAGTCGGCTAAATAGGATCCGCAATATGGCCTGTCCGCAAAAAAATCCTTAAGGTTTTGGCCAATCATGGTTATGGTCAAGGGCCATTAAATATCCGAGGCCAACACCTTTAGATACTGGATGTGCAGATGGATTGCAGCCACATGCTAAACGGCAGGTTTGAACGTAAAGCTTGGGGCAAAAATAGCCCGGGGGTTGCAGCCGATGTACAGCAAGCGATAAGCCTTGTTGCTCAAAATAATCACTTTGCCCAGCGCGATAACATTAACAAATTTAACGTCTGTAGCCGTGCAGCCTCCCTTTACGATTTCAAAACACATCACGCAAGCCGCAAAAAAGCCCGCTAAAGCGGGCTTTTTAATCGATTAAAGCAAAACCTGACGTCTAGCTGGTATAACGCTGAATAACGAGGGTTGCGTTAGTGCCGCCAAAACCAAAACTGTTAGACATCACAGTATTGAGTTTAGCGTCGCGGGTTTCGGTCACCACATCCATGCCCTTGGCGGCTTCATCCAGGGTTTCGATGTTAATGGATGGCGCAATAAAGTCGTTTTCCATCATTAACAGGCTATATATAGTTTCGTGAACACCAGCAGCACCCAGAGCGTGACCAGTCATCGCCTTGGTGGCGCTCAGTGGCGGTGTTTTATCGCCAAACACTTCCCGTACCGCCCACAACTCTTTAACATCTCCCACTGGGGTAGAGGTGCCATGAGTATTGATATAATCAATAGGGACGTCCAGGCCTTGCATGGCTTGTTGCATACAACGCACCGCGCCTTCACCGGAAGGAGCAACCATATCGGCCCCGTCAGAAGTGGCGCCGTAGCCAACGATTTCACCGTAAATTTTAGCACCACGTGCCAGCGCATGTTCAAGCTCTTCAACCACGACCATGCCACCGCCACCTGCGCCTACGAAACCATCACGATTGGCATCATAGGTGCGTGACGCTTTGGTTGGGTCATCATTATATTTGGTCGACAAGGCACCCATGGCGTCAAATTCCATGAATAAAGTCCAGTGCAATTCTTCGCCACCGCCGGCAAAAACAATATCCTGTTTGTTCAGCTGAATTTGCTCAAGGGCATTACCAATACAGTGGGCACTGGTTGAACAGGCCGAACTGATTGAATAATTCACCCCTTTTATCTTAAAAGGTGTTGCCAGACAGGCAGAAACGGTGCTGCCCATGCAGCGGGTAACCATATAAGGGCCTACCCGTTTCACACCTTTGGCACGCAAAATATCCACAGCATCGACCTGATGCTGGGACGATGCCCCCCCTGAACCGGCAATAATACCGGTACGCAGGTTAGACACCATATTTTCGCTTAAACCTGAATCATCAATGGCCTGTTGCATGGCAACATAAGCAAAACCTGCGGCATCACCCATAAAACGCATGGTTTTGCGATCAATATGTTCTTTTAAATCTATATCGACTTTGCCCCAAACATGGCTGCGCATGCCAGCTTGTTCAAATTGCTCAGAAAACGTTATGCCAGACTTACCTTCTCTAAGGGCCTGGGTAACTTCATTTTTATTGTTACCAATACTAGAAACTATGCCTAGCCCGGTGATAACCGCTCTTCTCATAATGAACCCTTCAAGCAATAAATTGCTACGTATTAAATTGCCGCTATGGTAACGATTTTAGTGAATAAAGTGGTCTGCTCTTTGTTGAACAAAATTCAACCAACAGATCACTGAACTGTAAATAAATATATACCCAAGTAAAAAATAACAACACTGTTTGGTATGTGTAGCCTGTTACCTTAAACTATCGCGGTTTTGAACACTAGCCCCAGCGCACTTTGAGAGAGACAGATTGAGCATAAAAACCGCAGATATTCAGTTTAACGCCGATGGTGCCCCTTTTGCCACCGATTTTGATGACGTTTATTTTTCTAATGCACAAGGTGTGGCCGAGACCCGTTATGTGTTTTTGGCCAACAACCAATTGCCACAACGGTGGGAAAATTGGCAAAAAAAACAATTTGTCATCGCCGAAACCGGCTTTGGCACAGGGCTAAATTTTTTGGTGACTTTGCAGGCATTTGCACAATTTTGCCAAAGTAAGGCGAGTAGCGATTTTACCTTGCACTTTATCTCCACGGAAAAACACCCTTTACACAGCACAGACCTTAGCCGAGCTTTGTTGCACTTTAGTGAATTTAGCGCCTACAGTGAAGAACTTATTCGACAATATCCTCTGCCCTTATCCGGTTGTCACCGGCTATCATTTTTGCAAGGTAAGGTCATTCTCGATCTGTGGCTGGGTGATGTACATGATACCTTGCCCCAACTTTGCGCTTCAAAGGAAGGCCTGGTGGATGCCTGGTTTTTGGACGGTTTTTCTCCCAGTAAAAATCCACAAATGTGGTCACTGCCATTATTTATCCAAATGGTCAGGCTCGCTACGCCAGGCTGCACCTTTGCCACGTTTACCGCCGCAGGCTTTGTCAAACGGGGCTTGCGCGGGGCCGGATTTACCGTGCAAAAACGCCCGGGCCATGGGCGTAAACGGGACATGCTGGCGGGCCATATCAAAGATACCCGGCAAGACAAACAACAAGCCGGATATTTTCATCGCGGGGGGCATCAACCTATAGCTGATACAGCGCCAAGCAAAAAGGGGGCAAGCGTTGCTATCATAGGGGGCGGTCTGGCCGGTGCCAATTGCGCTTATGCCCTGGCGAAGCGAGGGTATCAGGTCAAGGTCTATTGCCAGGAGTCGGCTTTATCCCAAGGAGCCTCAGGTAACCCTCAGGGGGGCTTTTATCCGCAGCTTAACGCCGAGGCCAATATATTCAGCCAAATCAACGCACTAAGTTTTGTTTACGGCGCGAAAACATATCAGGAATTATTGCATGCTGGCCATCACTTCGCCCACCAGTGGTGCGGCGTATTGCAAGTGGCGTTTAATAACAAAGCCGAAGCGCGCTATAGCAAATTGGTTGAGAATAACGTTTGGCCTAAGGGCTTAATTCACCCTGTGTCGCCCCTCCAGGCTACCAGCCTGAGTAACCTTGACTTGCCCTACAGTGGGCTATTTATGCCTTTGGGCGGCTGGATCAACCCGCCTGAGCTAGTCACAGCCCTGATAGCTGCGGCCGCTAAACTCGGCCCTTGTGAGGTGCAAACGGATAAACAACTCACGTCCCTGAGCCAAACCGACCAAGGATGGCAGTTACAGTGGCAAGATGGTACTCAGTCCCCGGCTGATATAGTGGTGCTGGCCACCGGTGCCCAAAGCACTAATATTGCCCCCTTAGCTGACCTACCCTTACGTCTGGTACGAGGCCAGGTGGAAGCCATTGCAGCCCAAAAACCACTGCAAGGTTTGAGCACAGTATTGTGCCACAAAGGCTATTTAACCCCAGGTTATCAGGGGTACCATGCTTTAGGCTCCAGCTATGTAAAAGCTGACACCAGCTGTGAATACCGGTTGGATGAACAAACCACTAACCTGAACATGCTGTCCCAGGCATTGATAAAGTGTGACTGGGCTAGCGATATTCAAGGCACCGCTAAGGGACGCGCCGCCATCCGCTGTGGCAGTCCGGATCATTTACCCCTGGTGGGTGCAGTAGCCAACATTGAGGCACAAAATAGCCAATATGCCGATTTATACAAAGCCTTGCCACGGGCTCATTATCCACAGGCACAGGATTTACCTAATCTGTTTATGCTCAACGCCTTGGGTTCCAGAGGGCTGACAACCGCGCCATTAATGGCCGAGCTGTTAGCCAGTCAAATCGCCAACCAGCCATTGCCACTGGGTAACACGTTACTCAATGCTCTGAATCCCAATCGTTTCTTGATCCAGGAGTTGATCCGCCGTCAGCCTTAGGCCGAGATAGCGAATACAAAATATCCCCCTGGTGTCATACCGATGGCACCACTGTGGAAGCTTGGAAACGGGCACTTTAAGATAACTTGATTGTAATTAAGCTAGTTAGAAATGTTGAGACTCAAGCACCAGTGACAGCCCCAAGTCGTTTTTTAGTACCTTGCCAAGCCCGCTTACCGGGTTAGCCTCACTGATAGCAGCCATTACCGGTTGGCACATAGCCACTGACGGCTTCAAACAAGCTACCGAACAAAGCGCGCAGCCGGCTAAAAAAATGCTGCTGGACGAAGATCAACACCAGCAACAAATCGCTGCCTTGCGCCAGGCTAGCCGCCAGCGGGTAAAAAATACGCAGCAAGAAGCACAACAGCAGCCCAGAACAGACCCACAATCCCCAGCAATAAACATCTCCGGCAATCGGTATCTGACCAATGGTTTTGGCACCTTCACTTTCGTACTAGGTCAAACCGGGACGCAGATAACCTTGCAAGAATTTGACGCCATAAGCAACGCAGTGGGCACAGGTCAAGGGTTTATCGATGGCTGCCAGGTGTTTTTGAGTTGAGTTGAACCCTATATGTTCCTCACTAGCATCAGTATTGAAGCCCAATCGTACCTCAGCCCTAATGCCAGCTGTTTAAGCACCACCATGCTGGCCCAGGGTAATCGGGCTGCTATACCCAAAACCATTGGAGTTGCAGGTAGGCGGCAAAGGAACTCAGCCCCATGAGCTTAGACGTATTAAGTTAGGGGGGGGTGATAGTCACCAACAACGCTGCAGCTTCAAGGGAGAGGGGCATATACAACTATATCGTCACTAAGCATATTGGCGAAAAAGCTGCTGCCATAACGCCAGTACCTGTTGCTGATCGGCCTCGGCCAATTCTTTGTTGGCAAAGGCCATGTTCAAACTGCTGACCATATAATCGTCTGCCGCTTGCAAGCTATAATCATCGTTGCTTTTACCCTGACTGTGCAGCAACGAAAAATGCCCGGTTAAATAGCTGGCAATAAAAAGTTGCTGATCGCTTCCATGTTGAACCACCTTGTCCAGTTCGGTTTGAATAGCGTCAACAAAGTAGTCAAATGTCTGTTTGACGGCAGGGGAATTCACTGAATTTGGCATAATCTGAGTCACTTTAACGTTAATATTTTATTCGAATTTAGCGATGGGATACAAAACTTGATCATGGTAACCGGTGATCACCGGTATTAGCCCGGCTAGCTGGGCATCGAGCAACACATCCCCGGTGTCGGCAATTAAAGGTTTGTGTCCCAGGGCTTGTAATTTGCTTTTGGTCGCCACCAGCATAAAATTTTGCCGGCCGATGGTACGTAATACTCGTGGGCTAAGCTGCTGATTTCCCCGGCCAAAGATATGTCCCTGGCCACCAATCAAAGTCAGCACCAGGGTTGCCTGGGCGCCCCGTAAATGTTCGACCAGTTGTGTCGCGGTCACATCCGTGGCCCGTAATTCGCCCCCCTGCACCACGTCCACTCCTAACAGGGTATTGGCCAGCCCAAGTTCCTGCATAATAAAATCCACCGTTGACCCTGACCCCATAACGAACAGGCGTTGTGGGTGGAGTTCCATCAGCTCAATAACATGGGCGGCAATATCCGCCAGCACCATTTCATCTGATTCTTTCCCCCCCATTTTCACCGCTTGCATATAACGCAATTCACTGGGCACGCGCATATCACCATAATGTTTGGCATTAACCCGACCTTGTCTGAACAAGTCTTCATCGATGTCCATCACTTCACCTTCATTGAGGCTGACGATCTGCCCTTGCACCAACATAGCCGCTACCCTGCCCGCTGCCTGAGGAGTAATGGCGTAAACACCTGAGTGTATTTTGCAGCCTGCCGGTACGCCAAGTACAGGTATAGACTGGCCAATCTTGTGGCAAATATTTCGGGCGGTGCCATCACCACCGGCGAACAATAACAAATCCACGGCAATTTTCGCTAACTGGGCGGCGCAGTTTTCGCTATCCAGCCCTTCACTTTGCGCTTCGGGTGGGTCATAGATAACCGTATAGTTAAACCCTAATGCCTGGGCCAAGTCGGCTCCCATCTCGCCTTGGGCGGTATAAATATGAATACGCGCTTTAAAAGGCAGCAATTCCAGCAAAGCCAGCCGTGTCCGTTCATTAGCCTGCTTTTTAGCTCCCATGGCCAGGGCTTGGGTACGTACCTGTACGCCGTCACTGCCTTTTAAGGCCAACGCTCCGCCTATCCCGGCGTAAGGGTTGATGATCAGGCCCAGACGAAACAGGGGGTTATGGGCAGACGTCAGTGCAGTCATATATTCTCGCAATAGGTGTCAGGTGTAGGACTGGTTAGAGTACCAGGCAGGCTAAAATCATGGCTGCAAAGTTTGTCACTGGCATAAAAGCCTTGCAGGGCTGAGATAAATAATTGCGCACGGGGGGGAAACCCCAGTGCCAGGTAAGCCAAAGCCTGACGCTGCACGTTGAGGGTGAATGCCAGCGTATCCGGCTGCGCCCCATTTAGATTGTCAGTACTGACCCTGAAAGCTTTATTGGCCGCCACACAAAAGGCCCATTCTATGGCTTGGGGTTTAATTTCAACCTGTTCAAACTGTGTTTGTTGAGTGCTGTCGCGACCATCAGGGCAATACCAGTAACCGTAATCCACTAACAGACGGCGCTGTTCCCCCGCGATGCACCAATGGGCAATTTCGTGCAGGGCACTGGCAAAATAGCCGTGAGCGAAAATAACCTGGTGATAAGGTACTTCGCTGGTGCCAGGCAAGTACTCAGGCTCATGCCCGCCTTTAATCAACCGAGTGTTGTGTACCTCGCTAAAGGTGGCGTCGAACAATGCCATAACATCTTGATAACGATGCTGTCGACAGACTGACGGGGATAAGGAAGATGATGTATTCATTAGGAGCGGCATTCTACCTAAACCGGGACTATAAATTCAAGAACTAACAAGCCTATTGTTTTCACCTGAGCTTTACGCCAAGCTATAACAAATTGATCAGGAATGACCCCTTATGTTAAGAAAACCTTTACTGCTGGCAACTGCATTATGCAGCTTTACAACCCTGGCTTTTGATGTCTCATTCACTTCTGTTCCACCCGTTATAGACGGTCAACAAGACTCAGTGTGGCAAGAAGAAAAATGGCATCCCATGCCCTATTCCATGGCTGGCACGATACCTTCCAGCGAGGATTTCAGTGGCCGCTACCGACTGTTGTGGGATGCACAATATCTGTATTTACAGGCAGAAATTACCGATGATCGGCTGATGGATCAAACCGCCGATCCCCTGGTTAAATATTGGGATGATGATGCGCTGGAAATTTTTGTCGATGGCGATGCTTCAGGGGGTATTCATCAATTTAATCATACGGCTTTGGCTTACCATATAGCCTTGGATAATCAGGCGGCCGACATTGGCGATGATAAAAAAGCTCACCTGTATAACGACCATCTGGTCAGTAACTGGAAACGCCAATTGGATAAACCCAATACTCTGCTATGGGAAGTGGCCATTAAGCGCTTTCCCAATAATTACACAGATGCGGCGCCCAAAGCACCATTGCCCCTTAAAAGCGGAGACAAAATGGGTTTTATGCTGGCTTATTGTGATAACGATAACAGCCCCGAACGGGAACATTTTATGGGGTCTCATGAAGTAGAGGCCATCAACGGTGATAAAAATCGTGGCTATATCGATGCTGACGTATTTGGGGAAATTCGCCTGGTAAAATAGTATGCCTGATTTACTCAGTCACATCAGTTGGCAGTTGCAATGAAAGGGATTTCCACCTTATTGATGTTATCTCTCGGACCTGCAGAAAAAGGCGGTCTGCAGGTACTGCATCAATTTTTACACCATGGATATAATGCTTTTAAGCGCCTGGGTAAGGCCGATAACTTTATATTACCCATCATCCACAGTGAACAACAACTGATGAATGCCCTGTTTGATCCCGCATCAACCAATCCATTACCGGATATACCGGTATCACCCTGGCTCTGGAGGCTTAAAAGATGAACTTGACGAGTGAGCCATACCAATGGCTACAGCCCGACCCTTTTGTTATCCCGTGGAAAATTACCAAAGCGAATATCGACCATTACAATCACGCCAATAATGTCGCTTATGTCAGTCAACTCGAACGGACGTCCTGGGCTCATTCCAATGCCCTGGGCCTGAGTATTGAGCAGTATCAGGCCCTGGACCGGGGTATGGCCATCAGCCGTCATGAGATCGATTATATGGCGCCAGCCTTGTTAGGCGACACACTGCTATGCGCGACCTGGATAGTCACCTGCGATAATAAATTCAAACTAACTCGTCATTTTCAGTTTATTCGTCAGTCTGATGGTGTCAATATGCTTAAGGCTCGTACCGATTTTATCTGTATCGCGCTATCAAGTGGCCGACCTAAACCTATGCCTGATATTTTTACCAGCACTTACGGCCTGGCAATAAGCAGTAAAGGTTTATGAGTATGCGTACATGGCTTTGGGGGGGATTGGCCCTCTCCCTGGGGCTAAATCTCTATTTGTTGTTGCAACCGGCCAATAACCTATTTGTGCAGCCAACTGAAAGGCTACGCCAACCGGCGATAGAGGCACAGTCGGGTACAAGTACAACCTCGGTCCGTGACGCGCTAACCCCTGCAGCTTCTGAGCCTGTTGTCGGACCATCAGCAGCACATTATCCCCCTGACGGGCACAAGCCAAGCGCAAAGCTGCGCACAACCTGGCTGCAACAAAACCGTCAATGGCTGCAAGACGGCCAATATCAGCGAGTTACTCTTTTTTTACAAGACTATTTAAAACGGTATCCTCAGGATCTGGACTTTTTAATCCTCGAAGGGGATCTGGTGGCAAAGACCAGTTTACTCAGTGACGCCATACTGCATTACTATACTTTGCTAAATTTGCCTCTGAGCAAGACACAACGTCAACAAGTGACTCTTACCATTGATGGTCTGGCAGACAATACGATAACCCAACTTAAAAAATCCTATTCCTGGGACATTTTAGCTGTCTTTGTCGAGCCATTATTGCAGGTTGCCCCCACCAATAGAAAATTTATTCTGGCCCTAAGTCAGGCATATGGGGAACAACAGCAAGCAAGTTTGATGGAAAACACCCTGGCGGCCCTGGATTATAACGATCCCGATGCCATGGCTATCAGAGCCATCATTAAGCATGACGATATCGCACCGGCCTATACCCAACAAACAGCACAGGAGACAAAATATATCGCAGAGAATGTGGTAAGCCTGATGCAACATGGCGACCAATATGTGGTTCAGGTGCAGCTAAGCGGCAACAACCTCAATTTATTACTCGATACCGGAGCCACCACCACGGCTATTTCCCGTCAGGTATTTAGCCAACTCAGTAACCAATACAAAATAAAATTCATCGGCCAATTCACCGTCAACACGGCCGGCGGCCAGGTATTGGCACCCATGTACCAGTTCGCCTCGCTGCAGATCAATCACGCCATAGTGGAGAACATCACCGTAATGGTATTGCCCATGGGTGAAATGAAACATGCGGATGGACTGCTGGGGATGAATTTTTTACGGGAATTTGAATTTCGCCTCGACCAAAAAAACGCCAGACTGTATTTACAGTAAATTGAATCAGTGACAAAGCATATACCGCTAACGCCCAAACAGGCCTTAGCGGTATTAGTCGTTTAGGTAGGCACCCCAGAATGGTATTGAAATAAATCAAACCCATCCCTGGTATTATTCCTCGTCGTCGGCATCTTTAATGCGTTCTCGGCGCTCTTGTTCTTCGGCAAAGGCGGCTTTGATTTCTTCCAATACCGTATCGACGTCTGCGGCTTCTTTACTAAAGACGAACTCTCCCGTTAACTCGGTGTTCGGGTCCAGTTCCCCTACTTCATACAATGCCCACATTTCTTCGGCATAATGGGTTTCACGGAGTTGTGGGGCGTACTGGGCGTAATATTCGGTCATATTGCCTACATCACGTTTCAGCATTTTAAAAGCATTATTGTTACCCGCAGCATCAACCACCTGAGGCAAATCGATGATCACCGGACCGTAGGCGTCAACCAGCACGTTAAATTCGGACAGATCTCCGTGTACCAGACCTGCACACAACATACGCATAACGTAAGTCATGACCAGCGCGTGATCTTCCAGCGCCTGTTCAGGCGACATCTGCACGTCATTCAGGCGCGGAGCCACATCTCCCTCATCATCGGTAATAAGCTCCATCAGCAATACACCGTCGTAACAGCCATAGGCTTCAGGTACCCGTACCCCGGCTTTGGCCAGGGTGAAGAGTGCTTCAACCTCGGTATTTTGCCAGGCATCTTCTTGCTGCTTGCGACCGAACTTGGAGCCTTTTTCCATAGCTCGGGCTCGGCGGGTATTGCGTACCTTGCGACCTTCCTGATACTGGGCCGCTTTTTTAAAGCTACGCTTCATCGCTTCTTTATATACTTTTGCACAACGTACTTCGTTGCCACAGCGCACGGCATAGACGGTCGCTTCTTTACCACTCATTAATTGGTAAAGTACTTCGTCTATTAAACCGTCATCAACTAAAGGTTGGATTCGTTTTGGAATTTTCATGGCGCCGTTATACAGCAGTTAGCCAGTGCATGGAATAGCCGCGGGGGGTAACTAGGGTTAATCAACGTTATGCCTTATAAGTGACTGATTATCGGTTGGCAGATTTGCCAGGTTTTTGTTGGGTATATACCCAAGTGCAACATTATATCCCTAGATTAATGGCGCTTATACACAAGATCAAGGGTATCGTGCAGTTTAACCATCAATCTTTAGACTTTTCAGGTGATTTTTCGCGCTAAATGGGTTCTTTACTTATCTTTTCGTAATCAAGTTTGCACACAACCTAGCGGGTTAATACCCAAGTCCATTGAAGCGGCGGTTAGGCCCCAAAGAAACTCAGCCACAGAAGCTTAGACTGACTAAGTACAATTTCGGTTACCGATTCGGGTGAGAGCAGCCAACAACCCTGCAGTGTTAAGGAAAAGCGGTTATCAGCTATATTTGCGCAACTCAGATTTTTGGCAAAGGTGAACTAATGTTATGCTGGCACAGTAATATAGTTATAGCTGCACGCCAAATAGGAAAATGATGACCATAAAAAAATCAACACTCATCTTGTTATGCACTTGCTTTACCGCCTTATCATCGGCTTTTGTCTTAGCAGAGGCTCTCCATCCTCTGGAACAAGAAACCGGGCTCAAGCGTTTCGATAAAAACGTCTCACTCGGGGGGGGGCAACATAGCCAGTCACAACAGGACATTAAAGGTGTGCACATAGGCGACAACGTTCTGGCCCAGGCGATTAAGCTGTATGATCAAGGTGCCAAGTTACATCATATTGCCGCTAGCAGCCGCAGTGACAAGGTCAGGCTAAGTTTTTACCAACCTTACCAGAACTCCCGACTCGAACAGCTGCTTGAATTACACTTTAATAAATTCAGTGGTTTTATTACCCGTATCGACAGCACCTATAAAATTGAGAGTACCTACTTGCCAATAGGGCCAATTTTAGAGAATGTGCTGCAATCGGCGTTAAAAAAATACGGGGAACCCCTGCACCTAAGCGAAATCAGCCAAATCGCTAAACACCCTGAGTATCCTATACCCTTGCGTACTTTTATCCACAACCTGCAACCTAATCCAGAGGTAGCCAAGTTAGTGATTGAGTATTTTAATAATTTAAATATTTCCCGCAGTGCCCGATTTGACAAAGATGAGAGCGAACGAACTATTTTATATACCGGTTTCAATCGCTGTTATTTTTGGCAACAGGATAATTTCACCGAAATTTTATCTCTATGCTCCTTTGCGCCCAATGCGGCCAACGCAGAAAATCGCGGGGTAGAATTGTCATTAATTAATTTCGCCGTTGTGCAAAACGTGGCTGATAAAGAAACAGTTAAAAATGAGTTATCTCTGAGTTTGTGAGCCATAATCTGGCCCGCCGGATAGGTTGACAGACCGCTGTCATCCTATTTTGTGAAATTCATCTATACGTAAAAATTGTAAACTATAAGCAAAACGTGGCTGTCAAGGTCGTCAATTCAAGACATAATTCAGCTAGCTGCTAATTTTTAATCATTCAGGAAAAATAAATGACTGTAAAACGTATTGGTCATCGTTATATCGATGCCGCCAGCGGTAAAACGTTGGATGTGTGGTTTCCACGGGCAAATACCCAGCTGGCGCGCAGTTGTGTGGCGCAAAAAGTTGGAATATTAAAAAGTGATTTTGTGGAAATCGAAATAGACATCGATGGTGCACCGCAAACCATTGAAGACGCATACTTGCGTTTACACTTGTTGTCCGAAGGTACGGTCAAGCCAAATGGCATCAACCTGGACGGCATCTTTGGTTTATTAACCAATGTGGCCTGGACGTCAGCCGGACCAGTATTGCCCGGCAAAGTAGACGAATTACGTGCTGCTATTGCCAGCGAACATCATCACCTGAGGATCACCTCTATCGATAAGTTCCCCCGTATGACAGATTATGTGGTACCCGAAGGTGTCCGTATTGGTGATGCAGATAGGGTAAGACTGGGCGCGCATTTAGCCCCTGGCACGACTGTGATGCATGAAGGTTTTGTGAACTTCAACGCCGGTACCCTGGGAGACTCCATGGTTGAAGGCAGAGTAACCCCCGGAGTGATAGTGGGTAAAAATTCCGATGTGGGCGCCGGTGCCTCGATTATGGGCACGCTGTCTGGCGGGGGTAAAACGGTCAATTCCATAGGCGAGCGCAGTTTGCTGGGTGCCAATGCCGGTATCGGTATCTCTCTTGGAGATGACTGCATAGTGGAAGCGGGATTATATCTGACTGCTGGCACTAAGGTCAAAACCCCTGATGGTCAGGTGGTCGCGGCTCGCCAGTTATCTGGCCAGTCCGGTTTACTATACCGTCGCAACAGTCAAAGCGGTGCAGTAGAAGCCCTAGTGGCCGATTCATCTAAATGGGGTGGGCTTAACGCCAGCTTGCATAGCAACGACTAATACCAATCCGTGTTAGCAAATGACGCTGGGCGAAAATTTAAATGGGCTTAATCAAGGCGCTTGAATGAAGTAATAGTGGTGCTCTTTCGAATTCGGGCAACGCAGAGTAAGCCCATTTAAAACTCGCCCAAAGGGAATACACCAGCGTATTTTATCTGCGATATCGCTCTTTGAAAGGAAATGGTTATTCCTGCATAACGGCGCCTTGCTCAAACCGCTGGACGTATTCTCAGTGGGTACTTATTAATACGGATTGGTATAATAGCCTCCTGTAAGAAAACCCCAGCAAAATTGTCACCTGTGGCAATTTTGCTGGGGTTAAATCAAACATTACCCCTTGTTATCTGCCATTGGCACACTTACCTCGTACAACTTAGCTTTCGCGAAACCAATGACGAGTGTGGTTAGCGAAGTAAACCAGGGATAACATGACAGGCACCTCTACCAATACTCCCACTACGGTGGCCAGAGCCGCTGCGGAGTGTAGTCCAAATAGAGATATTGCTACCGCTACCGCTAATTCAAAAAAATTCGATGAGCCAATCATACTGGCTGGCGCCGCCACGTTATGGGGTAGGCGTAAACGCCTGGCCAGAAAATAGGTGAGCGCAAAAATACCGTAAGTCTGTATCAATAGTGGAATGGCGATCAGCAGTATCATTTGCGGTTTATCTAAAATCATTTGTGCCTGAAAGGCAAACAACAACACCACTGTGGCCAACAAACCCACGATTGACAATGGCTTGAGGCGCTCAACAAAATGGCTGACACCTGCATGTTTTATGGCACCATGGCTGGCCTTATCCCGGCGCTCAAGTGCGCCTCGTGTCAGTACACCGGCCACCAGCGGTAATACTACATATAACAGCACCGAAATAAGCAGAGTTTGCCAGGGCACCTGAATATCACTCATACCCAGCAAAAACGCGGTAATAGGCGCAAAGGCAAAGATCATAATGATATCGTTAATCGACACCTGTACCAGGGTATAGTTGGCATCTCCCTTGGTCAGCTGGCTCCACACAAACACCATAGCGGTACAAGGGGCCACCCCAAGCAGGATCATTCCAGCAATGTATTCGTTAGCAGTTTGAGGGTCGACCCAATCGGCAAAAAAGCCTTTAAAAAACAACCAGCCTAAGGCGGCCATGGTAAAAGGCTTCACTAACCAGTTGATGATCAAGGTCAGTATTATGCCTTTGGGTTTTCTGCCCACATCTTTTATCGATGAAAAGTCGATTTGGATCATTATAGGGTAAATCATCAACCAAATAAGCACAGCAACCACCAAGTTTACATGGCCATATTCCCACCCAGCGATAACGGCAAATGCAGCGGGTTGCACACTGCCCAAAAACACACCCAAGGCAATACTCAAGGCCACCCAAAGTGACAGATAACGCTCAAAAAATCCCATACTTGTCTCCTTTAAAAAATTACTATTGTTACCCGTTCAGTACTTAAATTGAGCGTTTATTGACCCGTTCACTAACCTGCTCTGCGGTTTCCACCCGCTCAGAATAGCGATCAACCAGATAATCTGCATTGTCTCTAGTTAATAACGTAAACTTCACCAACTCTTCCAGTACATCTACGATGCGGTTGTAATAGGAAGAGGGTTTCATCTGGTCATTGTCGTCAAACTCCATAAAGGCTTTCGCCACTGAAGATTGGTTAGGAATGGTTAACATGCGCATCCAGCGGCCCAGTATGCGCATCTGATTGACCGCATTAAACGACTGGGAGCCCCCACAGACTTGCATCACAGCCAGGGTTTTACCCTGAGTGGGGCGCACACCGCCCAGGGATAACGGTACCCAGTCGATTTGACTTTTCATTATGCCGGTCATCGCACCGTGACGCTCAGGCGAGCACCACACCTGGCCTTGTGACCACATCATCAATTCCCGCAACTCCACCACTTTAGGGTGTGAGGGATCGCAATCATCTGGCAAGGGCAAACCACTGGGGTTAAAAATCCGAGTCTGTGCCCCCATAGCGTGCAGCAAACGGGCACTCTCTTCTACTACCAGGCGACTAAATGAACGCTCACGCAGCGAACCATATAATAACAATATGCGTGGTGGCCCCCCGGCTCCCTCGAGCGTTAAATCATTACTACCAGGGAGCTTAAAATGCTCAGGGGCAACATTTGCGGGTAATTCCATGGTATCAATTTTTTTGTCAGTCATTATTTAGCCCCTAATGCGCGCAGCGCAATGCTTAAGTCAGCCTGATTGGTGGTGTCAATATCCAATGCCAGCAAAGCTTGTACCCGCCGGGTGATTTCATCAATAGTGGCGCCAAAGGCATCGGCTATCTGCGCTTCACTGCCCGACATTTTTGACGGATCCTGCAAAGCCCAATGTACTTTGGCACCGTTACCAAACCACAGCGGGCAGGTTTCTGCGGCAGCGGCATCACACACAGTGATCACCAGATCTGGTGCAAAATCTGCAAATTCATCCCAGGATTGACTGCGTAAGTCATTGCTGGCTATCCCCCCTTCATTTAGGTATTTAATCGACAACGGGTGCACCTCTCCCACGGGCTGGCTGCCCGCACTTTTGGCCACTATTTTACCCGCAGCCAAATGATTGGTTATCGCTTCAGATAAAATGCTGCGACAGCGGTTATGGGTACATACATACAGAATTTTCAGCATTTTTACTCCAGGATGAATATATCAGACGTTGTGAAGCACTGGCTCAGCAACAACTTTCATTTTTTTTGGCGCTATTGAGATTATGTAAACAAGCACTTAAGTATTGCTCGGTGTTATGGGCGGTGGTCGCCAGCACATCCACAGCCCATTGGGGCAATTGGGGATTAAGGGTGTAATACACCCATTTGCCACGACGTTCGTCCACCAGCAACTGACATTTACGCAACGCCGCGAGGTGTCGGGATACTTTTGGCTGACTCATCTGTAAAGCGGTAATCAAATCGCATACACATAATTCGTCTTCAAGGTAGACAAGTAATAACGATTTAAGGCGCGTGTCATCAGCCAAACATTTATAAAAAGCAATGGGGGTGATCACTTGCCTGCTCCAAAATTAATATATGGAATATCATATATATGGAATACCGTATGTCAATAGTCAATGCGTGCAAAATTCATTGGGTTATACCGGCAGTTGGGTGGCAAAAAAATTCTCACCACCGAGAAAACAGGTCAGCTGGAAGACACAGTTATATACCAAAACCATTGGAGTGATCGTTAGGCGACAAAGGAACTCAAATCCATGAGCTTAGCCGTACTTAGTGCAACGCGGGTGGATAGGGCTGAGTAAAAGTAGCCAACAACGCTGCAGCCTCAAGAAACACAGTTATATAACGGCCAAATCGCCATTTTGCACTACATTTACAATGGACAAAGCCTACTCTGAATCCATAAACAGTCGCTTGATAGGCCAAGGGCAATAAGCATCTAGCATC
>JBKEFM010000026.1:0-34677 GCA_046709505.1 Paraglaciecola sp.
CCAGGAACTAAGACGAGCAAAGAAGGCTGGGGTTGAAGTTGTGTGTTATTCATGTTTAATCACAGAACAAAAAATCACTATAAATCAAAGACTGCAAATAATTGATTGAAAATAAAGGTTGATTTTTTCAATCCCATCTCCATATTGCCGTTCTGAAAATTTAGTTTTGGTCTACACCAACAGGGTCGTGCGATAATTGCCAGCGCTATAGGTTTCTGTTATACATAGCCGCTTGCACAAAACCGTCCTGTGCCCTAGTTAAGGAGAATTGGCTAATGCCAACAGGAAAAACGATGAAAACTCTCGGCTTATTAGCCTTAGCTGGATTGACTCCTTACCAGGAGCAAAAAGGCGAAGAGTACATGAACGATACGCAAATGGAACACTTCCGTTTGCTGTTAAAAGCATGGCGTAACCAACTTCGTCAAGAGGTCGATCGCACTGTACATCATATGCAAGATGAAGCGGCGAATTTTCCTGACCCGGTTGACAGGGCTGCCCAGGAAGAAGAGTTTAGTATCGAGCTAAGAACACGAGATCGTGAACGAAAGCTAATTAAAAAGATTGAGAAAACTTTAAAACGTATCGAAGATGACGATTTTGGTTTTTGTGATTCCTGTGGGATTGAGATCGGCGTACGTCGCCTAGAAGCTCGCCCTACAGCAGACATGTGTATTGACTGCAAAACCATGGCTGAGATAAAAGAGAAACAACTGCAAGGCTAACAGCCTGCAGATTTAGAAAAAAGCTGCACTTTGCAGCTTTTTTATTTCCCGTTATCCCTGCGCTGCACCTGCGGCCGTTCTAATAAGCTCACGGCTTATTAGTGTATCGACAGTTTTTAGATTTATTTGAGATCGGTTCTGTGAACTTACCTTTTTCTTTGCCCTGCAAAACCTCAAGTCAGTCCTATATTGGTCGTTTTGCCCCTTCGCCCTCCGGCCCTCTGCACCTGGGTTCGCTGGTGACAGCTGTTGGCAGCTATTTACGGGCCAAACAGCACAAGGGGAAGTGGTTGGTAAGGATTGAAGATATTGACCCACCACGGGAACAGCCGGGAGCCGCAGCCAATATATTAAATACCCTGAAGCACCATGGTTTGCACTGGGACGAACACGTGTTCTATCAAAGTCAGCAGTACCATGTCTACGAACAAGTACTTGATGAACTGCGCTGTGGAAAACTCACCTATTATTGTCGCTGCACCCGCAAAGAGTGGCTAGCCGCAGGTCATATTCACTGTCCTTGCCGGGAGCTGGATTTAGATGCAAAGGGTTGTTCGATTCGTCTCAAAAATGATCTGCCAGTGTTACATATGCAAGATGTTGCCAGGGGAGATATTGACTTCGCTCCTCAGGCAGCCAGTGAGGACTTTGTATTAAAACGCAAAGATGGTTTATATGGCTATCAACTGGCGGTGGTGCTGGATGATATTCGCCAGGGGATCAGCGAAGTGGTCAGAGGGGTCGACTTGTTGCCAGCTACTGCCTATCAGCTGGCCTTGTATCAGACATTTTTTATTGCCAAACCTGCTTATCTGCATTTGCCCTTAGTATTTGGGGATGATGGCAACAAACTGAGCAAACAAAATCACGCTCCGGCTTTGGTCAATGAACAGGCGCAAACCAATTTACGTCAAGCATTAAGCTTTTTGGGAGCCGTCGTTCCCCCCTCCTTGGTCAGGGCACCGCCAGCCGATTTACTGCAATGGGCACAAGATGCATGTAAATTAGATGGAATTAGCAGCCAAAGTGCAGGTTTTGACAATAGAATTGGTACGCCAGACAGTATATGATCAGGCGCGCTAACTAAAAAAATAGTTGGGGTATTTTTTGTCATTTTGGAGCTTAAATTATTATTTCTCGCGTAATCAACAAGGTTAAAGGAGTGTTTAAAAGCACACCACCGCAAACAACACCCGCATCAACACTTGTTGCCACTATTATCCCTCGTGCTGAACACCCTATTTCTCGCGATGACATCAGTGAGCATGCACTGAAGGTATTATATCGTTTACACAATAGTGGTTATCAAGCTTATCTGGTGGGAGGTTGCGTACGGGATATTTTATTAGGCAAAGAGCCAAAAGATTTTGATGTCACCACTAACGCTACCCCTGAACAGATCAAAGAATTATTTAGAAATTGTCGGCTAATCGGCCGCCGTTTTCGTCTGGCTCATATTGTTTTTGGGCGGGAAATCATTGAAGTGGCTACTTTTAGGGGGCATCACGCACAAACTGAACCTCTGTCTGGGGAACAAAATTTAAGCCGCCAAAGCGATCACGGCCAGCTTTTAAGAGATAATGTGTTTGGCAGTATAGAAGAAGATGCCGAGCGCCGTGATTTTACGGTCAATGCGATGTATTACAATATTGCTGATTTCTCCATCAGTGATTTTGCCGGTGGCATGCAAGCGATAAAACAAAGAACTATTTCCATGATAGGTGATCCGGCCACCCGTTATCGTGAAGACCCGGTGCGTATGCTCAGGGCTGTACGTTTTGCCGTCAAATTGGATATGGAGATAAGTTGTGAGACAGCCGATCCGATTTATGATTTAGCACCCATTATGGCTAACATTCCACCGGCCCGCTTATTTGAAGAAGTGCTTAAGTTGTTATTGTCTGGTCAGGGGTTGACCACCTATCGTTTGTTGCACAAATTTCACTTGTTCGAATCTCTCTTTCCTCAATTAGCGCCATTGATCAGCGCCCGTGATAGTCGGGAAGTCCAGTTCATCGAGCAAGTGTTAATCAATACTGACAACAGACTAAACACTGGCATGAAAGTCACACCCGCATTCATTTTTGCAGCGTTTTTGTGGTATCCGTTGGAAGAGCGCTGCCAGCAACATATGAGCGAAGGCGGCCTGACGCACTTTGATGCCTTTAACTTGGCCTTGAACGATGTATTACATCGCCAGATACAGCGCATCATGATCCCCAAGCGTTTCTCAATTCCTATTCGCGAAATCTGGCAACTGCAACAACGCCTACCAAAACGATTCGGACGCAGGGCCTATCAGTTGCTTGATCACCCTAGATTTAGAGCGGCTTATGATTTTTTGTTGTTAAGAGGGCAGATTGAAGGTGGGGCTTTATTAGAACTGGGTCAGTGGTGGACAGAATTTCAGGAGGCCGACGGCGATCAACGTCAGCACATGCTAGATACACTTCGCAAGCAAGAAGGCACAGGTCCGAAACGTCGCAGTCGCAATCGCGGTAAGAAAAAACCCATATCATGATTGAGACATATATAGGGATTGGCAGTAATTTGGCCGATCCCAGGGCCCAGGTCAGCTCTGCCTTGCAGGAACTGTCCATGCTGCAAAACACTCAGCTGGTTAAATGCTCCAGTCTATATGCCAGTCGACCTATGGGTCCCCAAGATCAGCCGCCCTATGTCAATGGTGTGGTTAAGCTTCATACTGGGTTGTCACCCCTGGCGTTACTGGACGAATGTCAAGACATCGAACAACGACATGGGCGTCAGCGCAAAGATAATCGCTGGGGACCCCGTACGCTGGATTTAGATATCCTGCTTTATGCTCAACAAACCATTAATTTACCTGATTTGGTCGTGCCTCACTATGGCATGCGTGAACGGGAGTTTGTATTGTACCCTTTGTTTGAAATCGCCCCTGGTTTAGTGCTGCCTTGTGGCACAACATTGGCAAGTCTGCGCGACGATTGTCCGTTAAATGGTTTAACACTGCTAACAGCTGTTTCTCAGTGATATAAATCCCGATAAAAATCCGTATAGTGCCTGTTTTAATCCAATACTAAATTCAGGTCTAGGTGTGGAGTGTTCCGATATGAAAAAAGTCACAACTTCAACGTTGTTAAAGATGAAGCAGCAAAACGAAAAAATTACCGCGTTAACGGCTTACGATGCCAGTTTTGGCAAACTGTTTGACGAACAAGGTATAGATGTATTGTTGATCGGTGACTCGCTGGGGATGGTGCTCCAGGGACAAGATGATACCCTCAGTGTGACAGTCGAAGACATTGTTTATCATACAAAATCTGTGTGCAAAGGGGTGCAACGTGCCTTTGTTATAGCCGATATGCCTTTTATGTCCTACGCCACCGTGGGTCAAGCTTTTACCAACGCCGCTAAATTGATGGCTGCCGGTGCCAGTATGGTGAAATTAGAGGGGGGGCGGTGGCTACTTGAAACGATCCAAGGATTGCATGAGCGCGGTGTGCCCGTCTGTGGTCACCTGGGCTTAACACCACAGTCGGTGCACGTGTTTGGTGGCTTTAAAGTGCAAGGCCGAGGTGATTTCCAGGCGGAGCAAATATTTGAGCAGGCCAAAGAAATGGCGGCGGCGGGTATTCAACTATTGGTGCTAGAGTGTGTGCCTAGTGGGTTATCCGCAAAAATTTCCCAGGCTATCGATATACCTGTTATCGGCATTGGCGCGGGTGCCCAAACCGATGGACAAATACTGGTCATGCATGACATGTTCGGCATTAGCGCCAATTACATGCCCAAATTTTCCAAGAATTACTTGGCGGATGGTGGGGACATGCGTGCTGCAGTGCGCCGTTATATAGATGAAGTTCGAGAGGGAATCTTTCCTTCTGGTGAGCATAGCTTTAATAAGTGAGTGAAATATGCGCGTGATTAGTGATATTGCCAGCCTACGTGAGGTTAGGCGCGGCTGGCAAGCCGGATCAAAGGTGATTGCATTTGTGCCCACTATGGGAAATTTGCATCAGGGACATCTCAATCTGGTCAAAGCCGCTAAATTGAAAGCGGATATAGTAGTGGTATCCATTTTTGTTAATCCGCTGCAGTTTGGCCCCGATGAAGATCTTGATGCCTACCCACGGACTCTGGACAATGATCGTAAAGTGCTCAGTGAACTTGGCGTGGATATATTGTTCACGCCAAAAGCCAAGGACATCTATTCACGAGGTCTGGAGCACCAGACCTTTGTGGAAGTACCGGGTCTGTCTTATATGATTTGTGGAGCGAGTCGTCCCGGGCACTTTCGTGGAGTGGCGACCATAGTGTGCAAACTGTTTAATATGGTTCAACCGAATATGGCTTTTTTTGGTGAAAAAGACTTTCAGCAGTTGCAGGTGATCAAGGCAATGGTCACCGATTTGTCCATGAATTTGAGCATTTTTGGTGTGCCGACTATTCGCGCACCGGACGGTTTAGCCATGAGCTCGCGCAATCAATATTTGACTGAGCAACAGCGCCAGTTAGCGCCTACTTTGTATCGGCTATTACAGGATATGGGCGGGCAGATCACCCAAGGGCGGCGGGATTTTAGCAAGCTTGCCAGTGAGTGTACCAAAAGCTTGCTAGCGGCGGGTTTTAATACGGATTATATAGAAATCCGCTCTGCGGATTCCTTGTTACAACCGGGCCATGAAGACCACAATATCGTTATCTTAGCCGCCGCATTTTTGGGGCGTACCCGCCTTATTGACAACTTGCAGATCAGTTTGCCTGGCTAACCAACCTGGGGTATACACAAAAAAGCCGATAGTCAGGGACTACCGGCTTTTTTACACAATATTAGGTTCATTCAACTGGCTACTTTATCGGCCAACCTCAATTTTTGCCAAATCTTGCTGTTACTGGCGATGGCAATTTGCTCGTCCAGAATGTTTTGTAAATCCAGTTCAGTGGTCAACGGATTGGCCAGCACCACACGAAAAACCGTCAGTGTCTGCTGGTGGTACGTTTTGATTTCTAATCGTGTCCTTGAGACAAAAGATTTACCTGCTTCGCGCTGCTGTTTTTGCACATAAACCGTGAGTTTATCCAGCTCTTTGTTGATTTCAATGCTCAGGGTTGGGTCTGCCTTGACCTTATCCTGCACTTCCTGGGGATTGACCCGATATGTCAGCAGCGCCAAGGTCGGTTGGGTAACCAGTTCAAAATCCGGATGAGACTGGATCATACGAGCAAATATTTTGGCTTTTTCAATACTTTGGTCGATTAATAATTCATAGCCCTGGCGGCCAAAGATATGCAAAGAGGCATACACCAGCATTGCCATACCATTACGTGAGCCTTCCAGCGTAGTTGCACCCAGATCTTTTGAACCTGCACGTAAAATATATTGGGCGTGATGGCGCACAGCATTACTGTCGTTAGGGTCTTTAAACAGCACCATCCCCGCTCCCATAGGAACATACATCTGTTTGTGTGCATCGAGCGTGACAGAATCAGCCCGTTCTATACCCTTAAGAATTTGCTTATGGGTGCGGGAGAACATCGTTGCCCCACCCCAGGCCGCATCGACATGATAATGGCAGCCTAGTTCTTGGGCTACATCGGCTAACTCATCGAGAGGATCGACATGGCCAGTTTCTGTCGTACCGGCAATGCCGATAAGTGCCAATAATTTATTGCCGTCATTTTGGTATTGCTTACCAAACGCCAGAGCTTTCTCGGGTGACAGGCGCTGGGTCGGGCAGTCCAAAGTAATTAATTGCTCACGGCCTAGACCTAATAAATCGACGGCCTTGGATAAGGAATAATGGCCCCTGCGGGATGACAATATTGCCATATTGTTATAACCGTAATGCCTTAAGCCTGCTGCCAAGCCTTCCCGCGCCACGCCCTTAAAACCTTTCCTGGCGGCTAATGCCTTATTACGGGCTACCCATAAGGCTGTGATGTTAGCCACTGTCCCGCCAGAACAAAAAGCGCCTAGAGCATGATTTGCACTGTGCAGATAGGTTTTATAAAAATCACTGTCCTGGGTGTAGACTAATTCATGCATCATGCCCAGCACTTGGCGTTCAAGTGGCGTAAAGGCTTTAGATGTTTCAATCTTAACCAGATTCTGATTTAACCCCACCAGTAACTTTGCCAAAGGTAAATGGAAATAAGGTAGAGCAGATGTCATATGCCCGATAAATGTTGGCGAATAAGTATTGACTGAATTAGCAACCACTTTTTCAAGCAGGGTAGCGGCGTGTTCTGATACAAACTCTGGATATTCAGGGACACTAAATTCAGTAAAACTTTTCTCAATTTGTTCCAGCGAGGTGACCTTGGTCACCACGTGCTGAGACAAAAAATCAGCCAAATTATCCGACAGATGCTGCTCAATCTGAGCCAATTTAGAATCTTTTCCTTCAGGCAGGGTAAAGACTCTAAACAAATGCTCTAAACTGACTTCAGCTGCAGACACGCTTGACACCTCTTATGAAAACTTTCAGGTCGCGAACTTTACATGAATTTTGGGCCCAGACCAATACTCTGACAGGGTAAACCCTATTTTGCGCTTTAGTTAACGACCCTTTGTACCCAAATAGTACGGAATAAATGATAAATCATGATTTTATGGTGATATTTTTGCTCGGCAAAACCTGACAGTTAGGGAGTATCGAAAGAAAAATAGTAAGCTACCTATGAAAATTTATCAGGTGATTGGCAGGGATAACATACAAAATACAATCCCTTATTTTCATCCCATTATAGATTCAACCATTAACCACGTTTAGCAAAAACTTTGCTATTCCAACTGAATTATTATCTTTGCTTAGCAGGTAGTATTGTGGGGTTAATCTAATCTCCTTTCAATACTAGTGACAGCTAATTTCACAACAACAATATGCAGGAAAACACCAACACCCACTAGGCAAATTTGCAAGCTCTGCTTTTTGTCATTTTTTACCCGTTGAGGAGCAAAATAATCCTTAACTTCTGGCAGATCACTGTGGTCCTTACTGCAATAACGCTACGGTAAATGAATAAAATAACGTTGTATTTAGTACCTTTATTCAACAGTTAGGGATCAGTTTACTTATTGATAACGTCCCTGGACAACAAAGTGATCTCCAAACAATAGGCGACTTGTC
Source organism: Paraglaciecola sp. (assembly GCA_046709505.1). Lineage (GTDB taxonomy): Bacteria > Pseudomonadota > Gammaproteobacteria > Enterobacterales > Alteromonadaceae > Paraglaciecola. The sequence continues at coordinate 7,838 of JBKEFM010000026.1, forward strand.
AGTCCACAGTATAAAAATGGCTTGGCAACCAAAACTTATGGCCGGTCAAGGTCAGGTTTCTCATTTGATTGAGCTGCTTAATTGTTATGCCAAAGAAAAAATATTCCTCTGATTGCCCAGCACGTTGAAAAGGCAAGTGCCGTCACCCGCAGAAAAGAACCGGCGGTCTGCTAATGATAGGATTTTTATCTTAGGGTGAGGCTATACCCAAAGCCATTGGCGTTGTGGACAATCACGATGGAGATCCAAGGAAGATGGCTATAAAATAAAGACCCTGAACGTTAATCCAGCTGGCTGATCAGGCGCCAGCTGGATTGGCCGCTGGTCCAATACTTACGTTCAAAAGGTGTGATCGCAGGGGGGGAGTGATATTCCTGTATTTGACTGGTGCACTTGGCGATATCCAGTGCCAGCGAAAATTCCTCGATATACAGTTGCCAATTACTGCGCACTTCCAACTGTCCACCTAGTTTGATGATATCACCAAAAGCTGGGCTGGCGTGCCACCGGCGCTGTACATGGGCGGCTTTGGGATAGGGATTGGGATACAACAAAAAATGTTTCTCCAGCTTCCAACTGGCTTGTACGGCCAACCGCCAAAAGTCATTTAAATCGGCTCTTAGCACCAAGGCATTGTCTTGTTGCAAACTGTAGTGGGCATGTTTGGCTGTGCGCAAGGCAGACTTGTCCACACCTATTACTTTAGCGTGTGGATGTAGATTGGCGATATGGGTCGTACTCTCACCTACACCACAACAGGCATCCACAATAATTGGACCCTGCCAGTCAGCCAACCACGTCTGGGCCTGAGCAAAAGCCTCCAGAGTATGTTGTGTATAGGGTCGTTGACTCGGATGAGACAAATGCCTGGCAACCAGTTGCCCTAGCTTGTCATGCACGTGAGTCTGGTTACTTTGAATTTCTCGGGAGTTACCTGAACTGTTAACTGTATTCATAATCTGTCTTTAGCTTCTTATACCCACACCACGATTGATCAGCGAATAAGCAAAACTGAGCAGGATCACATTAAAAACAATTAACAATGCCAGTGAATACAGATAATTCACATCAGACACCCCTAAAAAACCATATCTAAAGCCGTTGACCATATAGACTACAGGGTTGATTTTACTGATCCATTGCCAAAACTCCGGCAACAGACTCAGAGAATAGAATACGCCGCCGAGGTAGGTGAGCGGTGTGAGAATGAAGGTTGGCACCATGGCGATATCATCAAAGGATTTAGCATATATCGCATTGATCAACCCGGCTGTGGCAAACAAGATAGAGGTTAACAATAAGGTGATGATAATAATTGGCAGGCTATAAATGCTGATATCAATAAACAGTAAGGATACACAGGTCACTATTATGCCGGTAAGCGTCGCCCGAGCCACACCGCCACCCACAAAACCGGCTATGATGATCCAATTGGGTACTGGGGCCACCAGCAATTCTTCAATGTTATGCTGGAACTTGGCACCATAAAAAGAAGAGGCAACATTGGCGTAGGCATTGGTGATCACCGACATCATGATCAATCCCGGCACAATAAACTCCATATAACTGAAACCGCCCATTTCACCTATGCGACTGCCTATCAGGTTGCCGAATATCACAAAATACAAGGTCATGGAGATTGCCGGGGGGACCAGAGTCTGTATCCAAATTCGTAAGAAACGGGTGCATTCTTTGATCCACAAAGTCTGCAGGGCAATCATATTGCGACTAGCCATGGGCGGCCTCCTTAGTCTTTGTAGTCTGTGGGGAGGATTGACGACCAGATTCAACCAAACGCACAAATAGTTCCTCCAGACGGTTAGATTTATTACGCATGCTCAGGACCTGTATATTCTGTTGACTTAACTGCTCAAAAACATTGTTGAGCGCATCCTCCTTAGGTACATCGACTTCCAGAGTACGTTCGTCAATCAGCCTGTGTTCGAAGTGCTCAAGAGAAATAGCCCCATCATGCTCGGATAAATCCAGTACAAAGGTTTCATTATTTAATGTCGCCAGCAGTGCTTTCATACTGGTGTTTTGAATGATCACACCTTTGTCAATGATGGCGATATTACGACATAGCATCTCGGCCTCTTCCAGGTAATGGGTGGTCAGAATAATAGTGACACCCTGGCGATTAATTTCTTGTAAAAAGGTCCACATCGAACGCCTGATTTCAATATCTACACCGGCGGTTGGCTCGTCTAAAATCAACATTCTGGGTTCATGCATCAATGCCCGGGCGATCATTAGGCGACGTTTCATGCCGCCGGATAGTTCACGTGAAGGTTGATCACGTTTTTCCCATAAATCCAGTTTTTTAAGGTATTTTTCCGCCCGTTGTTTGGCAATTTTTCGGGGTACGCCATAATAACCTGCCTGATTGATGACGATTTGCAGTAAGGTTTCAAATTGATTGAAATTAAATTCCTGGGGCACCAAACCTATACAAGATTTTGCATCAACCGGGTGGCTATCCAGTGAATGCTCGAAAATATTCACGGTCCCTGCGGTTTTGTTTACCAGAGACGCAATGATCCCAATAGTGGTGGATTTACCGGCGCCATTAGGGCCAAGTAAGGCAAAGAAATCCCCTTGTTCAACATCCAGGTTAATACCCTTAAGCGCATGGGTACCTCCTTTGTAGGTTTTGGTTAAGCCTTTAATCTGTAATGCTTTCATGCTGTATTCCGCGAGTTTTTTAAGAGCTAAAATTGTTCATATTGTGTGGCCATTTGCCATCCTGCGACATCAGATGAAGGAAATAGAGGCCAGGAGCTGAAAGAGAATCATCTGAAAGTTCATCATAACATGGCAATGGGTCAATAAAATCCAAGGTTTTCAACTCCTTTTGAATTATTTTTAGCGCTTTTGGGTCTGGGTAATAAATAGACTAATCTGGGGCAACCACATGAATATTCACTACCATAGCGAGCAGATAATATGGCACACCTTAAACCCTTAACAAAAAGAAACCAATCCAGAACTGGCGGTTGGTTTGGGCATATGTGAAGAAATTTAAGTTTTGTCTTTAACAGCCTGGTGACCCTGTAGCGGCGATCGGAAATGTTCAAGATATTTTGGGGACTGACAAAAGCCGTGAAGTCCATAGATAAGTCTGTCAACCTGGGTTCTAAGCCTTTGTTGGCTCACTTCAACAGTCACGTTGCCGGTGCGGTCCCTAATGTCGTGGATGACCCCTTAATGGAGCGAATGGAACAACACTAGAGCGAAGGTGAAATTGTCGAAATTGCCTATATGGATTGCTAAATCGCTGTAATGCCGCCAGAACAACAGATTTAGACCCGCCACCTAAACCCTCTGGTGAGCAAGTGTTAGCTAAAGAACAATAGATAGGTGATAAATATGAACACTAGTGGTTAACGATTACCATGAGCTATTTTGCTAGGCATGATTACTTGTCAGGGATATTTGGATATACCCCTGAATGTAACAGGGATTTAGTAAAAAGGTCAGCATTGGGCGCTCTTACTCACAGTCTGAGTTGTGCTCTTATTATGTAAAAAAGAGTATTGCCTAAGCGTAGAGTTCAGGGTGCAGAAATGGCGCCATAGCCAGAGTGATAGCGTGGCTGTAGTTTCCTTGGCGGCTGGCATGACCGTTTGTTAGCAGGCCTATGGCCCCGCCTTTTTGTTTAACATTGTGGGTAGCAAATAGGGCATCCATAACATCCCCGAGTTCTTTACCTTCTTTAAGTGCCTGATAGACTCTAGGTGGGATAGGCATGATTGCGCCCCGGCCAACGGAATGTTTTTGGCCACTGGCGATAACAACATAAGCAAAGGTTGCAGGACCGTATTCGAAGTTATCGACTCCGCCCTCCATAGCGATATAAAAGTCGGCATCACCGTGTTGCTGACAATACGTTACACGGTTCATCGCTCCCGTACGAGTTTCTTGTGCATTCATGGGTTGATCTGCCACGCCTGAGGGTGCAGCCATGCCCAGGCAGTCGATCTCTGCCTGGGGATAAAGGGCAGCCAGAGATGCGCGGGCTGCGTTCACCTTCACCGGATTTTGTGAGCCTACTATGACGCGGATAATATGCTTGTTCAACGTGTGGTCACCTTGTGTGGCTTAGAGATAATTTTTATTTTGAGACAGTTTATCAGAGCTGTCAGGCAAGTAAAAAAAGAATATATTATCTCGTTCTGATGCCAATCCAACTATGGGTCATGGTTAACATGATCTATTCGCCACAATAAGTTTGGCTTTGGCCAGGGCTACGTTAAAGTGAGCGATTGTATTGGCAAAAACATGAACTGTTAAACAATGAAACTGCATCACCTACAAGGTTATATTCAGTCTGTCTATTTAGTTGAATACCCTGATAAATTATTATTGTTAGATGGCTGTAGCCGGGCTGATGTGCCGATGCTTAAGCGGTTTATCAATGAAGAATTACAGCGCCCATTTAACGATTTGACTATGGTACTGGTCACGCATATGCACCCAGATCATGCTGGGGCCGCTCATAAATTGCGACGCTTAGTGGGCTGTAAAATAGCCTCTGCGAATAAAGATCAACCCTGGTACCGGGGAATACACGGTTTGCTAATGCACCTGACAGATATCGCCTTGGCGACTTGGGTTGCGGGGCGGTTAGGCAAACCCAGAAAATTATTGTGGTATTGGCCGGTACTCAAACCAGACTATAAATTAACCGATGGCCAGTGCATTCCTGGGTTTGAACAATGGCATGTATTCGACATGCCCGGGCACACAGACCGTGACCTATCGGCTATGCACATGCCAAGTCGGCGTATCTACGTGGCGGATTTGATCGTCAAAGTAAAGGAACGCTTTATCGCGCCTTTTCCGGTATTTTACCCCAACCAATATCGCGCCTCAGTGCAGCGTTTAATTGAATTGCAGCCTTCCTCTGTTTTATTAGCCCATGGGGGGGAGGTGCAATTAACCGACCTGGATTATCGCCATTTGCTCCACAGTGCGCCGAAATTACCCAAAACCCCGTGGCGGGCAATTAAAATAAAAGCCAGACGTTTACTGCAAACCAATCGTTAACTTACCACTTGCGGTAACGGAATATTCAGGCGTGTTTATAAACGTCTCTTTTGCGATGTGTATGTTGGTGATTTGCAGGTCGTCCAAGGGTGGTTGCAGATAAGCCAAATGCAAGCCATAACGTATCGGCGCTAATCGGCGCTAATGGGATAATCAGCCATCCGTGCCGACGCAGAGGCTACCATGCCCGCCTGGGTCGACGGCCAGCGAGTATTGTTGTTTGTCTTGGGTGAACCCCAAAGCGGCGATATTACCATCCTGACGGGTTGGGATCTTATGATTATGGCTGGTTCTGGTCAAGCAAAACCAGCGCCATTGGGGGCAGTGTGCTCAAGCAATGGGGTAGCCAATTAAGTCACCCCAAATGGGGAGTGTTTGGGGAGGTGAGGGATATTTGCCCGCTGGGTGTTACAGAGCTTAACAACCTATCAGCAAAATTGCCCCAGGTGTGTACAGAGGAATAGTCTGCGATAGGTTGGCGCAACTATTTTTCAGTGGGGCCAGCAATGTGACCCCGTTTAGTGTTAATCCTGCAGTATGGGCGTTTTGTTGCGTAAAATATTGGCGGCGGCCACCATATTTCTCAGGGCGGGGATCACCTCTGGCTAAGTGCGGGTTTTTAAGCCGCAATCGGGATTGACCCACATCCGTTGTGCCGGGATTTTCTCGCCAGCCAGTTCGATCAACTGCACCATAGCATTTACGTTGGGTACATTGGGGGAGTGAATATCATAGACCCCGGGGCCAATATCATTGGGATAAGCAAAAGTATCAAAGGCTTCGAGCAAGCGCATGTCAGAACGTGAAGTCTCTATGGTGATCACATCGGCATCCATCTCGCCTATTGCATGAATGATGTCGTTGAACTGGGAATAACACATATGGGTATGAATTTGCGTATCGTTGGCCACCCCATTGGCGGCCAGTTTAGATGCCGCTACAGCCCAATGCAAATAACCTTGCCACTGACTTTTACGCAGGGGTAAGCCTTCGCGCAGCGCAGCTTCGTCAACCTGAATGATCCTCACCCCCCTTTTTTCTAAATCCTGCACCTCAGCACGCATGGCCTGGGCGATTTGTTCACAGGTTTGGGCGCGAGGTTGATCATCGCGCATAAATGACCAGTTCAAAATAGTCACCGGGCCGGTTAGCATGCCTTTTACCGGTTTGCTTGTCAGGGACTGAGCATATTCTATCCAATGCAGGGTCATGGCTTGCGGGCGGCTCACATCGCCGAATATAATAGGGGGTCTTACGCACCGTGAACCATAACTCTGCACCCAGCCAAAGCGGCTAAAAACGAAGCCATTTAACTGTTCTCCAAAGAACTCCACCATATCATTGCGCGCAGCCTCGCCGTGCACCAATACATCTAGTCCAAGCTGTTCCTGATGGTTAATACAGATTTTAATTTCAGCCTGGATCTTGGCTCTATACTGTTACTGACTAATATTGCCCTGGCGATAGGCTTGGCGGGTTGCACAAATATCAGCGGTTTGCGGGAAGGAGCCTATGGTGGTAGTGGGATACAGCGGTAAACTAAGGGCCTGGTTCTGAATGTCACGTCTGACATGGTATGAACTGCTACGAACTCGGTGTTGGGGGGTGATTGCTTGTTGCGCCCGCTTCACTTTAGGATTGTGTACTATGGATGCGGATTTGCGGCTATTGATGCTTTTACGATTTTCTGCCAGTTGCGTCTCGACGCTTTGTGGGCCGAACGTTAATGCCTTAGCGAGTATTCTCAATTCTTGCAATTTTTCCACGGCAAACGCCAGCCAGTCTTTCACTTCACTGTTTATATCGGTTTCTATGGCCAGGTTTACCGGCACATGCAACAAGGAGCAGGAAGGCGCCAGCCATAAATTTTCGCCACAAATTTCAGCAAGGGGCTGTAAAAATGTCAAAGCGGCGTTGAGATCGGTTTTCCACACGTTGCGCCCGTCTATTATACCCACAGACAAGACTTGTTGGCGTTTAAGCTTTTGCGCGAGCAAGGTCACCTCCGATTTAGCGCGTATACCATCTATATGTACGCCATCAACGGGCAACTGGCAGACGAGTTCAAGGTTGTCTTGTAGTTCGCCAAAATAAGTGGTGAGTAATACTTTGACCTGGCGCCTGGCCAGATACTGATAGGCGTATTTATAGGCCGTTTGCCAGTGGGCAGGCAACTCGGTCACCAACGCCGGTTCATCTAGCTGTACCCATTCCACTCCAGCTCTTGACAGTTGGTCGAGCAGTTTTTGATAGACAACTAAGAGTGAGTCCAGCAACAGCAGCGGATCGCTATCATCCGTGGCCTTGCCCAAAAACAGATAACTTAGGGGGCCTAATATCACGGGTTTGGCTTTGCCTCCCAGGGCGCGGACTTCGTTGATCTGCTGGAGCAACCCGTCGGCATTAAGATCAAACGTGGTGTGGCTACTGAATTCAGGCACTATGTAGTGATAATTAGTGTCAAACCATTTAGTCATTTCCCCAGCATGTACAGGGCAACAATCGCTGCCAGCAGACGCATGGCCCCGGGCGACACAGAAATAAGCATCAAAAGCACTGATACTACCGGTTGTAGCGCGAGCGGGTACGTTACCTAATAAAAAGCTGGTGTCGAGCACGTGATCATAAAATGAAAAATCGCCGACCTGAGTAAAATCGAGATCGTGCTAGGCCTCAAGGTGTGTGTGGCGCAGTTTTTTCCCTTCCATTTTGAGCGTTTTTTCGTTTATATCGCCCTGCCAGTATTTTTCCAGTAAGAATTTAAGTTCACGTTTTTCGCCGATACGGGGAAACCCGAGGTTATGTATTTTAGCCATCTATCGGTCCAATTGAGTTTATATAGACAGATATTAAGGCTAAAGAACCATTAAAAATAATGATATATTTTCAGAATTATATGAATATTACTCATATATAGGTTGTTCACATCATGCTCGAACGCGCCCATCTGACCATCATTCAAACCGTTAACCGTCAAGGCACACTCACGCAAGCCGCCGCCGCTCTATGTCTAACCCAGTCTGCGCTCAGTCACTCCATTAAAAAACTGGAAAGCCAGTTAGGCACACCTATCTGGCAAAAAGACGGGCGGTGGCTGCGGTTAACTCAAGCGGGGGAAAGTCTGCTAAATTTGGCTAATAGAGTGTTGCCACAATTTGAGCACAGCGAACAACTGGTTCAGCAGATTGCACAAGGGCACAGAGGCACGCTGCGTATCGGCATGGAATGTCATCCCTGCTATCAATGGTTGCTAAAAATCGTCAGCCCTTTTTTGCAGCGCTACCCGGACGTAGATGTGGATGTACGCCAGGCCTTCCAGTTTGGTGGGCTTGGCGCTCTGCTGGGATATGATATCGATATGTTGATCACCCCGGATCCACTTTTTCAAACCGCTCTGGAATACATCCCGGTGTTTGACTATGAACATGTGCTGGTGGTGTGGCGGGATCATCCGTTGGCCAGGCAACCATTCGTGCGCCCACAGGATCTGGGTCAGGAAGTCCTGACCCAGATCCTGTGGAGCAGGGGCGTCTGGATATTTTTAGTCAGTTCTTAATTCCGGCCGGTGCGGGGGTTAAAAAACACCGGGTAATTGAAACCACAGAGATACTGCTACAAATGGTCAGCGCGGGGCGCGGGGTATCCGCCTTACCAAAATGGCTGGTTGAGGAGTACCAGCAACAGCTCAATTTAGTGCCTATTCGTCTGGGTGAAAAGGGAATATACAAACAGATCCACCTTGGATTTCGTGCCAAGGAACTGCGCCCCTATTATCAAGTCGACTTTGTACATATCGCCAAACAGCTTAGCGCGGTGAGCGCATAATGGACTATTGTGGCGTATGCTGTACTCATCAAATTTGGGAATAGTAAATATGCATATAGACATTAACACCCTGGCCAATGAACCGATTGCGGAAGTCGAGATCACCTGCGCCACCTGTAAGGCCTGTTGTTGTCGCCTGGAAGTTATGTTGTTTACCGACACAGGGGTACCCCAGCGTTATATCAAGGTGGATAAATGGGGCAGCGAAACCATGCATAGGTTGGCAGATGGTTGGTGCGCCGCTTTAGACAGGGACACCATGCTGTGCTCTATTTATGAAGATAGACCTCTGGTTTGCCGAGAGTTTGAGATGGGCGAGCCAGATTGTATCACTGAGCGCAATGCCCATATGTAAGCTATTTCATGTTATTTTTCTATGGAATACAAGGTGCGAGGCAGATATTTACATTGAATATCTGCCTCGAAATTGACACTAAGCCAGGACCAGTGAAACTCAGTATCAAGCAGGGAGGATTAAGTTAATCTAAATGATAATTATTTGCAAACGAAACCTGTAGCCTAACCCGGTCAATAGCGGTTCACATGATGAAATCAACGGTTAATCACGCTCTGGCGTTGCTCGTATAAATATTCCCTCTGGGTGATATGGGAAAGGGTTAATGGAGGGATACGTAATCCACTGACATGCTGCTTTGGCTGCTGCGTAAGGTCAAAATGACAGCCTTGCAATAAATGGGGGAGACAGATTGGGTAATCAGCGCACAGAATAATGAGCTATAAATGAATTATAAATAAAGACGAGCTGGAGCAATAGTGCCCAGCTTGTCCTTTAAACTATTCTAAAATTGTATCAACGCAGCCAACAAACCGATGACACCACCAAAAACACCGCCCCATACAACAAGCCAGCCCAGGTGTTGGCGGATCATGGTTTGGATGATCTCTTTAACCATTTTTGGTGTCAGTTCATCCAGACGTTGCTCCACAATCACCGTGACCTTGTGGCGAATTTCATTCATCACATCCGGTTGCTCCAATTGCTGATGCAAAAGTGCTAAAAATTCTTCGTCTTGGCTGATCGCCTGTAAGGACAGCGACATCTTGTCAATAAAGGGCTGTTTTAATGGCTCCAATGCTTCTGTGCCACCAAACATAGCTAACATGCTGCCAAACGACGAGTCGTTAATCACCTCTACCAGTGAATCGAAAGTCGGGGTTAAATCAATTTTTTCTAAGATAGGCGCTAAATTGAGATCGAAATGTTTGCCATCTGTGGCAAGAAACCGCTCGATATTTTTTTCAGTAAAAAACTGTTCCATCATCAGGTTATGTATACCGATTTTAAAATCTTCAAAACGTTCGGGGATAACACCTGAGCCATATAACCCGGGAACTTTTTCAAACAACATATGTATAGCCAGCCAATTTGTGATGGCACCTGATAAGGCAAACAGACCTACCGTTTTAATCAGATCATTGTCTAAGAAAAAACCACAAAGCACCAATAGCAGCGCCAGGCCATTGGTAATGATACTTTTATTCAAAACAAGCTCTCCTTTTGCTGCCCAAGTAGCCAGCAAACAGTCAAAATATTACGTGGAAAAATAAGCGGCTATGCTAGCAGGGGCCAAGCAGTCCTGACAAGCGGGAAGATGGTTAACAGTGGGTTTCTTCCGCATCTTATTTTAGCAGGGAACGAGCTAGTTATTTGCCACCTAGGGAGAATAAAAAGGGCTGAGGATCATCAAGGCCTCCCGCTCATGGATTGTAAAAATAGTTTTGTGGGCAATATCCACTACTTGGTCATTATTGGCGATCTTGAGGTCGTACGTTCTTTTTGCCCTATTATTGTTTTAATCCAATCACTTTATATTGCCCTTTTACCATAAGCTGCACAGCGATAGGCTTGTTTGATTTGTTTTTCCAATACCAACCATGAGCACCATCAAAAGGAGCCGTAAAGCTACCTTTGATCTCGTTTAGGGTGGCAATTGCGTAGCTTTCAAAATATCCGCTGGTATCTCCCTGTGGTTCTCCGTGTAAATCAAAATACAGCGCAGAACCATCTGTTAGCCATTCATAGGTCATTTTGTTGCATGCTAAACTTATATTCTATTCCTTGTTTGGCAGGCACGGTAACGTCGATAACCTGATATTCATCCGATCATGCGGGTACAAGTTTACCTGATTTTTCCTTTTGATAAGCAGCGGAAAGTACCGTCAAGCCCAGTTTATGGCCAATGCCTGTAGGGTCGAAATTATACTCGGCAGGTAAAATAAAACTTATCAAAGCGACTATCGCTACAAGGGTTGCTGATACGCTGGCTTTTAATAGCGTTTTACTGCTGACAGTGTGTTGCATATTCTTCTCGTTCTAATTAGTTAATGACAAAACCGGTGAGCTGATAACCAATGAGCATCAGTCCGCTGCTCATCAATAAGGTATTGGTTAATGTGGCGAATCGTTGAAAAGACCGTAGTTTTCGCCAAACATTGATGGCAATTAGTATAAATATCAATGCCGCAAACTGTCCCAGCTCCACCCCCAGATTAAAAGCGACCAGGTTGATGATCAGGCCATCTTCTGGCAACTGTAATTCCTGTAATTTCGTAGCCAAACCAAAACCGTGGAAGAGTCCGAAAATCAACACAGCCAATTTGGTATTGGGTTGCCAGTTAAAACAGCGTTTAAAGCCACCTAGATTATCAAAACCCTTGTATGCCACCGACAGACCAATGATGGCGTCGATCAGATAAGCGTTGACCTGAATATCACCGATCACGCCCAACAATAGGGTGGTACTGTGACCTATAGTGAACATAGTGACGTACAGCAATACATCGCGGTTTCTGTACAGAAAGAAAATCACGCCCACCAGAAACAACAAATGGTCATAGCCGGTAATCATGTGTTTAGCGCCGATATACAAAAAGGGCATAAATTGAACGCCAGTATTGCGCTCTAAAAAATAGCGGGTGTTATCATCTACACCATGGGCAAATACGTCCAGGCTAAGCGCCATCAAGCACAGCGCGATCACAACCAAGCTATATTTTAGTAAATTAGTTGGCATTGGAATATGCCAAGATCTCAGACTGGGTCAAAATCGACTCCTTTTCATTATGTGAAATACACGGCAAACGCAGCTATAAAAGCGCTGTTAGCAGTGCTGATGAGATAATCCCCAATGACCACAGTTACTGGGAGACACTGCACCTTAGCTACTATACCTGTATTGATTCTCATCGGAACCTATTTCCGGGTGTGAAGCAAAGTAGTGTTCTTCACTGGGCAAAGACGATTTTTTAGGTGAATATGCTTCTCTTAATATACGTGGAAATTGAGATCGCAAAGTGAATTTTCATCGGGATTTGCAAGCTTTAGCCAACAGTTTTTATACCCAGCAGCCAAGGGCCGATTTATTATGGTTAACGCCACTTTCTCGCGACTCGGGAGGATTTTACGCAATTGATTATTAACGCCGCTCACGATGCCCAATTAAGCTTTCCGGAACAGCTGTCGGTTGACGTATTACGCCATACTTATCTCACTTTTTTGGTCAGCCAGGGAGCCTGTTTGAATGACCTGGAGCAGGTCGTTGGTTATATTATGGCCATTGATTTGGCGTTGTACAGATAGGATAATTGCCATGGCAAAACCGTTGAACCAGAGGTGATTAATGCCATATTTCGGTTTCGAGCTGACACAGTCTGAGCGAACAGAAATACAATGCCTCTCAGATTATGACAAGGTTTGGTATACCGCGATACCTCTCGTATTAAAAATGCTGATCATTGGGTTTGGTTTTTTTTCTTACCATGAGGGCCGGTGGAGTCATCGCTGATAGGTTTTCTCCAACAATTGAGCAATCTCAGAAGCTGGCACCGGCTTGCTGAAATAAAAGCCCTGTATTTCGTCACATTCAAGAGCCCGCAACACATCAAGTTGTGACTTTGTTTCTACGCCTTCACCGATGACGCGTAAACTGAGACTGTGTGCCATCGCGATAATGGCTGCAACAATTGCCTTGTCGCCACCATCGCTGGCAATATCAATAATAAAAGACCTGTCTATTTTTAAAGCGCCTATTGGTAATTTGTTCAACCGTCTGAGTGGCGAGTATCCTGTGCCGAAATCATCGATAGAAAACTTAACGCCTCGATCCCTCAGGTTGTTAATAGTGCTAATTGTATTTTCGGTTTTTTCAAGTGCACCTTCTGTAATTTCGAAATCCAAGTGATTAATATTCGTCGCTGACGACAATTCTTCAAGTACTTTTAAAATGTGTTTAACACTCTGTTCATTTGATATTTGACGTATTGTAATATTAACGGCGATACGGAGCCCCTTCGAATTATTTTTTAACCATTGTTGGTAATCATTAAAGGCGGTACGTAAAACCCATTCACTTATTGCGTCGATTAAATTCAAATCATCTGCAACACTGATAAATTTTTCTGGCAATATTTGACCTTTTTCAGGATGATTCCATCTGATCAGGGCCTCAATTCCGGTAATCTTTCCATCAGCCAGACTCACCTGAGGTTGATAAAGTAGCTCAAATTCCTCGTTCTCTAAGGCTTTTCGTAAGTCCTTTTCGATCTGTCTGCGTTCAACCGCACGTAAAGCCAGCTCTGGGGTAAAAAAACGAAAACAATTTTTACCATCCGTTTTGGCTTGGTACATCGCAATATCGGCAACCTTCAGCATATCTTCCGCATTAAGTCCATCATCAGGGTAAATAGAAATACCGACGCTTGCGGACATAACAAATGTCTTTCCGCTGACGGTTACCGGCTTGCTAACGGTATTGATGATGGTATCCGCAATACCGTTAGCGTCCTCAGCATGTTTGACTTCGGTCAATATAACCGTGAATTCATCTCCACCAAGGCGGGCTATAGTATCTTCAGCACGAACACAATTTAGCAGCCTAACGGCGATGATTTTAAGGAGTTCATCACCAATAGGATGACCGAGGGTGTCATTGATATATTTAAATCTGTCCAGATCCAGATACATCAGTGCGACTCTGTGTTTATGGCGTTTAGCACTTTCGATCGCCTGTTCCAAATTGGCGATGAAGCGCAAGCGGTTGGGAAGGCCTGTTAGAGGGTCATGGTGTGCCATATGAGCCAATCGTTCTCCCGATTTTTGAAGCAACTCTGTGGCTTTGTTGCGTTCTGTGACGTCTTTGAATATTAGAGCAAACTGCCCCTTTTCATATGCAAAAGCAGACGTTTCATAATGCCTACCGGTATTATGATTATAATTGACAAATGTTTGTGATTTTTTTGTAAGGGCAACCTCACCATATATTTCTATCCAGGATTTCTCAATATCCGGATAAAACTCAAGGACTGTTTTTCCAATAATATCACTACTTTTTATACCACATTGTTGTTCATACGCTTCATTAACTTCAAGAATCCTATAATCACAAGGAATACCATTTTTATCACAGATAATTTCACCTAAGACAAAGCCTTCTGCCATATGGTTAAACAGGTATGGGTATTTTTTTGGGTTTTCCTCAAATTTTCTTTCTATTTCTTTACGTTTTGTTATGTTTTTAGAGTATATATTTACTCCGGCTACGTTCCCTTGCGAATTATACATTGGGCCATATACAGTCTCCCACTCATGCTTATCAATATCACCCTGTTCTTTGATTTCCATAAAGGTTTGGCCTTTGAAAGCTTTATCCAGCTTTTGTTTCAACGCGGTGCGTTCTGCCGAACCAGGAATAATTTCCAGTAAACTAGATCCTAAAAATATATCAATACCCCATGCTTGGCGTACAGTATTTTTATGTTCATTATTGAAAAACAGGTAACAATACATCGCATCAACACAAGCAATATTAGCTGTTTCTGTCGAGGAGGCCGATAGGGTAGAAAGTATTAGATGATTAGCTGTATCACTTAGTACTACAGTCATATTTCCTCTTAATTACAATCTTAATACTTCAAGTGTAAGTAGAATAGACGTTATTTTAATATTCACATCTCTTTCAACTCAATCAAGGAGCGAAGGTTAGATATTTCTCGCCTATTACTCAGCTGTTTTCACAAAATTAAAACTAAGTCTATTCTGCTGTTGTGTATGATTAGAACATGGGATTTTTTACCTGACTTAACTGCCACTTCATAGTCTCGCCTGGTGTTATGGCATTTATTGACACCCACTCATTTTCTGGTTGGGTTGTATACCCTATACCCTTGGTGCCGCAGCGCTGTTGGCTGCCTTCACATCCCCTATCGTTGTTCGCCTTGCACTTAGTATTGAAAACGCAGCAGATAAAGTACAACTTGCATTGCCGCTTTCGATGGGGGTAGTGTATTGATGCCGATGTTACACAATACTGACTCCGTCAATCACATCATCGCTGTAATTGACGGAGCCGTCGCCCGTTGTGAGTGTTTTTTATACGATCAAATATTGAACATGGGTATTCTAGTAACCCATTTCACTTATATTACATAGCAGCAAGTCAGTTATTGTTGCTCTTGCATAATAAATTTATCTATCTGGGGTTGGTTTCGTTTCCTGATATTGAGTCTATTTGCTAAAGTAGGACTTTGAATTAGTTGCTTTTTGATTAGTCTGTTCAGTCGCATAGGCAGCTGAGGCGGAAGAGTTAGTGAGCGTGTCGATTTTTATTCGTAGGCTAGGATTGCCCAATGGCAAATATTTGTTTTCAGATGAAAGGCACCGCTTTTACAGCGGTTGTTATGGATCTTTATGATTATTCAACAGAGCAGTTTTTTGAGCAGTTAAAGCAAAAAATTGATTCAGCACCGCATTTTTTTAATGCATCTCCTCTTATGCTCAATCTGGCTTCCTATGATGGAGAGCTTGAGGCTGAGCAACTTAATCAAGTGGTTGAGTACTGTCGTGAACTGGGATTACAGCCGATAGCTTGTAGAGCGGTACCCACAGAGTTGGTCTCAACCGTCATGGGATTAGGCCTGGCGTGCTTACCTGCTGCAAATACCCGGGCCACTGACATTCAGGTTGAGCCTACTCAACCTGTTGTTGAAAAAGTAACCGTTTTTCGTCCCAGTAAGGTGATCACCAAACCGGTTCGTTCTGGACAGCAGATTTATGCACAAGGCGCGGATCTGATTTTAATGGCAGGGGTCAGCGAAGGAGCTGAGGTACTAGCAGATGGCAATATTCATGCTTATGGTACGTTGCGTGGTCGTGCTTTAGCGGGTGTTAAAGGCGATAGAAATGCACGTGTCTTCTGTCGACAGATGGAAGCAGAATTAGTCTCTATTGCCGGTTTTTTTATATTGAATGATAAACTGCGTCAGCAGTGCTGGAAACAAGCAGCATATGTATTTTTAGAAGATGAATCCATTCAAGTTACCGCTATTTAGCGCTCGGCATTGTGCTCAACAGTGGGTTGATCAAAACAGTTAATAAGGAATAGTAGTGGCTAAAATTATTGTAGTGACGTCGGGTAAAGGTGGTGTAGGTAAAACAACAACGAGTGCTGCAATCGCAACAGGCTTGGCGCTGCGGGGGTTTAAAACAGTGGTGATCGATTTTGATGTAGGTTTGCGTAACCTTGATTTGATTATGGGCTGTGAACGACGTGTTGTGTATGACTTTGTTAACGTCATTAATAAAGAGGCCAGTTTAAATCAGGCACTGATTAAAGATAAACGTACCCCCGGCTTGTTTATTCTGCCCGCCTCACAAACACGTGATAAAGATGCGTTAACTATGGAAGGCGTACAAAGCGTTTTAAATGCTCTGGCTAAGGACTTTGAATATATCATTTGTGATTCACCAGCAGGTATCGAGAAGGGTGCGCTGATGGCGTTGTATTTTGCAGATGAAGCCATTATTGTCACTAACCCGGAAGTATCCTCTGTACGGGACTCGGATCGTATCATTGGTATTTTGCAGAGCAAGTCTCTTAAAGCAGAGCAAGGCGGCTCAGTTAAAGAGCATCTGCTATTAACGCGTTACAACCCGGAACGTGTCGCGTCAACCGAGATGCTCAGTGTAGCGGATGTTGAAGATATTCTGGCTGTGCCTTTGCTGGGTGTTATTCCGGAGTCAGAAGACGTACTAAAAGCATCAAATCAAGGTGCTCCGGTTATTTTAGATAAGGAGTCAGAGGCTGGGCAAGCATATTTTGATGCCGTATTACGGTTACTGGGCGAAGACGTTGAGCATCGTTTTATTGACGTAAAGAAAAAAGGATTCCTGAAGCGATTATTAGGAGGTAAAAGTGAGCATTTTTAATTCTCTTTTAAAGAAAGAACAAAAGAGTTCGGCGTCAGTTGCTAAAGAGCGTTTGCAGATTATTGTTGCCCACGAACGTAATAAGCGTCACCAGCCGGATTACCTGCCGCGGATGCAACAGGAAATCATTGATGTGATCCGCAAATATGTGAATATCGATGATGAGCAGGTTACCGTGCAACTGGAAAATACTGATGCGCGTTCTGTGTTGGAATTGAATATTACTTTGCCTGAGTAGTTCGCTAAGTAGCTAGCCTAAACCCACTGCGTAGATAGCATCATGGTTGATGATGCCAGTGACCAAGGTATTTATCGATGCTCCTGTGGTATTAACGCAGTGAGCCACTGAGCTTTATATTGTATGGCGTATTCTATCGCCCACGTTTATTTATCTCTATCCCCGTTCCTCTTTAAGCCGCAGCGTTGTTGGCGGCTCTCGGTCACTCCAAGCACTTAGTCATAGCAATCCGTGTTAGTAAGTGACGGTGGGCGAAAATTTAAACGGGCTTAATTAAGGCGCTTGAATGCAGTAATAGTAGTGCTCTTTCGAGTTCGAGCAGCGCAGAGTAAGCCCGTTTAACACTCGCCCAAAAGTATTGCACCGAGGACTTTAGCTTTGCGTTCTCGCTATTTGAAAAGGAGCGACTATTCCTGTAGTTCGATACCTTACTCAAAAAACAGCTGGACGCATTCCCAGTGGGTATTTATTAAGACGGATTGGTATAAGTTTAAGCTCATGGGGCTGAGTGTTTTTTGACGCCTGGCAGCAATTCTAATGGTTTTGGGTATGTCTGACCCTAATTATCAGTAATTATTGGGTACTGGGTGTGAGATTCACAGACGATTAAAGCCCGTTATACGCTGAGAATGAGACGAAAAAAATGGCCTTGTTTAAACATGCGTTGCTCAATTTAAAGCCCAGCCGCTTAAATATGGAGTGGCAGGTAAAATGATGGTAGGGATTGGGACATCTCACTTAGCGGTGGAATACGACTTGGTTAAAAATAAAAGAAAGTATAGGGTATAAGGTATAAGGTATAAGGTATAGGTATAAATTAGCTCTGGATATGAAATTGAAATGATGGCCAGTTTAGCCATCTCTCGTCTAAATATGAATAATAGGCTTTATTACGGTGGTGGTTGGGAATTGCTGGCATATAAAATCAAGTAAAGAGTGATGTTTAATGTCTCTTGATTAAACGCAGGCTTAATATGCTCATTTATACAGCACACTTGAAAAAGATTTATTTAAGCTTTTTGTTGAATTGTCTCTATGGCAATAATGTTGTCTAAACTACTATTTTGGTGCATTGACAAGAAATCAGGAGGGTGTCTCTATCACCCCCATGTTAATTATTTGGGCTCTATTAGCGTTAATTGTTGGTCTCTACTAGACTAAAGTTACATCGTTTTTTTGACGAGATTATTTATTATACTCGACGAAAACAATACAGACTAATTAGTCATTTACTCTTTAACTATACGGGTGCAAAAAGTGCGAGTTGCTCGACCAATTCATCGCAATAAATGCATTCAAACCTTGAAGAGGTGTGGTACACGGATTAAGTATGACTAAGATGGCTGAATTGGTGTCCTTTGCTCCAATCACAGCTTTTCGTTAGCCGCATTATCGAAGCAGATAAAACCTTCTTTACCAGAACATTTGAAGTTTTTTACACTATCAGCAAGTGGACATCAGATAAAGCGCATAAAACGATGTGATAAGCACTCAAAAAAAGATAAAAATAGCTGTTCTGATGGTGTGTATGGCTTTAAAAATTTATCGGTAAGCACAATGTTAAATATTACGGGCCGATTACCCTTGATCGAAATAGCGTCATAGGCAAGGCGTCGCATTACAAAATATAAATGGTGATACGGGTTATTTAACAGCCTGGATGGGATGATTTAATAGTGTTGGAACGTCTCAGTTGGATAATTATCTTGGTTGGTAAAGGTTTTTTAGTAGCAGTCAAACGACTAAGAAAGATGCGTCACCCATGATGTTAATTAATGGATTAATTTAGACATTTTAATTTTATAACACTCAACGCCAATGGGTGTTGTAACTTTTTTTAGAAAGAAAACCCATACAAATTATCGCTATTTAGCGCTTAACATTGTACTGATAAATGGGTTGTTCAAAACAGTTAATAAAGGAATGGTAGTGACTAAAATCATTGTGGTGACATCGGGTAAAGGTGGCGTAGGTAAAACAACGACGAGTGCTGCAATCGCAACAGGCTTGGCGCTACGGGGTTTTAAAACAGTCGTGATCGATTTTGATGTAGGTTTGCGTAATCTTGATTTGATTATGGGCTGTGAAAGGCGTGTTGTGTATGATTTTGTCAACGTAATAAATAAAGAAGCCAGTTTAAATCAGGCGCTGATCAAAGATAAACGCACCCCGGGCTTGTTTATTCTGCCTGCTTCACAAACACGTGATAAAGATGCGTTAACGATGGAAGGCGTACAAAATGTATTAAATGCTCTGGCTGAGGATTTTGAATATATAATTTGTGATTCACCCGCAGGTATCGAACAAGGGGCGCTGATGGCGCTGTATTTTGCAGATGAAGCTATTATTGTCACTAACCCGGAAGTGTCTTCTGTACGGGACTCGGATCGTATCATTGGTATTTTGCAGAGCAAGTCTCTTAAAGCAGAGCAAGGCGGCTCAGTCAAAGAGCATCTACTATTAACGCGTTACAACCCGGAACGTGTTGCGTTAGCCGAGATGCTCAGTGTGGCGGATGTTGAAGATATTCTGGCTGTGCCTTTGCTGGGTGTTATTCCGGAATCAGAAGCCGTACTAAAAGCGTCAAACCAAGGTGCTCCGGTTATTCTAGATCAGGAGTCAGAGGCAGGGCAGGCGTATCTTGATGCAGTATTACGCTTACTGGGCGAAGAAGTTGAACATCGTTTTATTGACGTACAGAAAAGAGGATTTTTGAAGCGATTACTGGGAGGTAAAAAGTGAGTATTTTTAATTACTTTTTAAAGAAAAAAGAAAAGAGTTCGGCCTCAGTTGCTAAAGAGCGTTTGCAGATTATTGTTGCCCACGAACGTAATAAGCGTCACCAGCCGGATTATCTGCCGCTGATGCAACAGGAAATCATTAATGTGATCCGCAAATATGTGAATATCGATGATGATCAGGTTACTGTGCAGGTAGAAAACAGTGATGCTCGTTCGGTGTTGGAGTTGAATATTACTCTGCCTGGGTAATACGCCTAAATCCAAGGCCTGAATAGCCCAGAAAAGATGATGTGTTAGACGCCTTTTTGTAATATAAAGGTAAAAATATCTCAGTTTTATTCTGCTATCGTTTTGTATCAGGGGCAAGTTACATAAATCCTCGGTGGTAGCCTCGATGTCAGGGTGTTATCACTAACCTCGTCTATGTACTGATATCGAGGGATAATCTCACGACCGGTCATATCATTGTGACGTCCTATCTGTTCCCATGGAATATAATCATAGATCTTTGTTCGACGTTTACATAAGCGATTATTGGCTTGTCGACCTTGAAAAGTATTGCGCTAACCGAGGTGAAACAAGGGTAGATATGTTTGATTTTAAGAAGAAAAATGATTGGATCTGGTGCGCTATATCAATAGTAACGCTTCACTAAATCTGATGGTTAGTCTGGTTTGTAGTGAGATAGCGTCGTTGATGGTGAAAAGCATCGTATTTATTTCAATACGATGCTTAATAGTTGCATTCAGACAGCTTTTGAACGTGTCATGCGAAACAAAACAGGCAACACAAGCAATGTTAGTAGCGTGGATGAGATGATCCCGCCGATAACCACTGTGGCCAGCGGTCTTTGTACTTCAGCGCCAGTACCCACGTTAAGTGCCATGGGTATAAAGCCTAAACTTGCCACAAGCGCGGTCATCAAGACCGGGCGTAATCGTATTATGGCACCGTCTACAACAGAGTTGATTAAATCGCCCGTTTCCAATAACCGCTGCTTAATGAATGACAGCATGACTAGGCCATTGAGCACCGCAATACCCGATAATGCGATAAAACCCACTCCCGCTGATATGGATAAGGGGAGATCCCTTATCCATAGTGCGAAAACGCCTCCGGTTAATGCCAACGGTACCCCCGTAAAGATAATGAAGGCATCACGGATAGAGCCAAAAACGACCACCAGTAGCACTAATATAATGAAAAGTGTGGCGGGTACAACGATAGATAGCCGCTGACTGGCACTTTCAAGTTGTTTAAACGTGCCAGCATAATCAAGCCAATAACCGGCAGGTAAATCAACTTGCGCGGCTATTTTAGTTTTAGCCTCATTAACGAAACTACCGAGGTCCCGCGCTCTTACGTTGGCAGTGACCACCACCCGGCGCTTGCCGTTCTCTCGACTGATTTGATTGGGCACTGAAGAATACTCAAGTTCTGCGACTTCAGATAAGGGCACAAATCCCCCATCAGGTGTGACAATAGGTATACTGCCAATCGAATCTAAATCAGTGCGGATAGGCTCATCAAATCGCACTAACAATTCAAAGCGTCTGTCACCTTCAAATATTAAGCCCGCTGTATTGCCGCCAATAGCTGAGGCCAACCACTCCTGTAAATCTGCTACATCCAATCCATAACGAGCCAGTTCGATGGGTTTAGGATTGATGGTGAAGATAGGAATATCATCTACCTGTTCTAGTCTTGCATCAGCCACGCCTTTAATGGATTGCAAAACGGTCAAAATATCATTGGCAGAAGCAACTAGCTTGGTTAAATCATCACCGAAGACTTTAATGCCTAAGTCAGACCTCACACCACTGATGAGCTCGTTAAAGCGCATTTGAATGGGCTGGGTAAACTCATAGTTATTCCCTTTCACAGCTTGTAAATCTTGCTCTAGGATTGCTACGAAATCAGCTTTTGATAAGCCTGGATCAGGCCACTGCTCTTTGGGTTTAAGCATCACAAAGGTATCGCTCACGTTAGGCGGCATAGCGTCGGTTGCCACCTCTGCGGTGCCAGTTTTGGCAAACACCGTTTTTATCTGTGCATATTCCAACAGGGTGGATTCAAGGGTTTTTTGCATCCTTACAGCTTGCTCAATACCGGTTCCTGGTATTCGCATGGCGTGTAGCGCAATATCACCTTCATCAAGCTGTGGAATAAACTCGGAGCCCAGGCGCATTGCCAGCCATAAGCTACTCAGCACAAGTACCGCTGAGCCGATTAGCACAAACCAGCGAAACTTCAGTGCGGCGAGAAGCACGGGACGATAAGCAGATTTTGCCACAACGATAATGAAACTTTCTGTTTCACTGACTTTACCTGCCATAAACATAGCCACTGCCGCCGGTACTAGGGTGATGGAAAAGACCATAGCCGCAAAAAGGGCCATGATGACCGTTGCTGTCATCGGATGAAACATTTTTCCTTCTACCCCTGTCAATGAAAACAACGGTATATATACGACTGTAATAATCAGCACACCAAACAGGCTGGGGCGGATCACCTCATTGGTGGCTTGAAAAACAAGTTCCAGCCGGTCTTTTAGGGGTAACACGGCGCCGCTGCGTTTTTGAGACTCAGACAGTCGTCTGATACAGTTCTCAACAATTATCACCGCACCGTCAACAATTAAACCAAAATCCAATGCGCCCAGGCTCATCAGATTGGCTGACACACCGGTGTTGACCATTCCTGTAATAGTGGCCAACATGGCTAATGGAATCACGGCTGCGGTAATGAGCGCGGCGCGGATATTGCCTAGCAACAGCAACAAAATGAGGATAACCAGCAATGCGCCTTCAACAAGGTTTTTACGAACGGTATTTATTGCTTTGTCAACCAAGAGGGTGCGGTCATACACAGGTTCAATCATAATGCCATCGGGTAAACTTGATTGAATGTCGTTGACCTTTTGGGCGACGGATAGGGCAACGGCTCGTGAGTTTTCACCTACCAGCATCATCGCAGTACCCAGAACGGTCTCTTGCCCATCTTGCGTTGCAGCCCCTGTTCGCAGCTCCTTACCAATGGCAACTGTGCCAATATCTTTAACCGATACGGGGATAGTATTAATACGTTTAATGACCACATTTTCAATATCTGCAAGCGTCTGGAGCTGGCCTTGTGATCTTACCAGTATTTGTTGTCCATTTTGCTCAACAAAGCCCGCTCCCTGGTTGGCGTTATTGCGTTGCAACGCGGTGTGGATGTCCCGTAAACTAATATTAAAGTTGAGCATTTTTAGCGGTTGTGGATTCACATGATACTGTTTCACATAGCCGCCAATGGCGTTTACCTCTGTTATCCCCTCTACCAGCGCTAGCTGGGGTTTCACAATCCAATCATGTATTTCCCTGAGCGCCATAACATTGTATGGCTCTCCGTTTTTTTGTATGGCGTTTTTCTCGGCTCCAATGGTGTACATATAGATTTCGCCTAAACCCGTCGCTATGGGTCCCATCTCAGGCTCCAGCCCTTTGGGTAATTGATTTTTAATAGCACCTAAGCGGGTATTAATAAGATTACGGGCAAAATACAAATCAGTACCTTCATCAAATACAGCCGTCACCTGAGATAATCCATAGCGTGATAGGGATCGGGTATAAGACATATTCGGTAGCCCAGCCAAAGCCGTTTCGACAACAAAGGTGATCCGTTGCTCGGTTTCCAGTGGCGAATAACCTAGTGCCTGTGTATTGATTTGCACTTGCACATTAGTGATATCAGGTACCGCATCAATAGGCAGCTTCTGATAGCTCAATAATCCCATGCCAATCACAAGGAAAGTCAGCATAAGCATCAAACCTCGTCGTTTAATGGATAAACGTAATATTGATTCAATCATTAATTCTGCTCCTGTTAGCCAGGGAACCTGAATTTTTTGTGGGTATTAATAAATTAATGAGCATGTGCTGCCTCCGACTTTTCTAAATCGGCTTTAAGCAGATAACTATTTTGACTCACAATCACATCATCAATTTTAAGACCTGCCAAGACTTCAATATTGGCACTGTCTTGCTTACCCAGCGTCACCGGCTGAGGACGATATTTGTCACCTACTTTGACAAAAACAACAGAGGCTCCTTCATACTGCTGGATAGCGGTTTTGGGCAACAACATGGCGATATCAACACTATGGGTGGTGACATATCCTTTGATAGCTGCACCCACTGGCCAACGGCCCGATGTATTATCAATTTTTGCATAGGCTAAAACATAAGGCTGCTCATCAGGAGAGGGTAAAATATGCTGTATAGATGTATTTAGCCTTAATTGTGACAAGCTAAGCTGCACTTTTTGCTGCGGTGAAATATCCCCAAGTTGGTTTGGAAATACTTTTAGCTGCGCCCAAACGACTTCATAGTTAGCAATAGAAAACAGCACCTGGCCATTTGACAGCTCACCTTCATTAGCGTGCCTGGCAATCACGATACCTGAAAACGGTGCTGCCACAGGATAGTTTTTTAGGCTTTTATTGGATTCGACTATGGCAAGTGTTTCCCCTTTTTTAACCTTATTGCCCAAATTTGCATTTACTTGGGTTACCAGGCCGTCAAATCGAGCGCGGATATGACTCAGTGATGAGGGGGCAGTTACGATATTGCCATATACTCTGGTGGTAATATTTAACCTTCCGGCCTGCGCTTTTTGTGTAAGCACACCTGTGGACTGTGCAATTTTTTCAGGCATTAAAACGAATTCACCGTCATGGATAATCTCGCTGGCCAATACGAGTGAGGGTAGGCTAATTAGCAAAAATAAAAGGTTTTTGCATTTTTGGTTTAACGGTTGAATATTCATTGTGTATTGCTCGATAAAGAAGTGTTGATCGTCTCTACCAGCGGTTGCGCCGTAAGAGATTCGATATCAGCGCCCCGTTGGTGAGCGTCTTTCGCTGATTGAATAAGCGTTTGTTTGGCATTGAGCAGCTCTTGACGGGTACTGACCCATTCAAGATAACTGAATCGGCCATCAAGATAGGCTTGCTTCACCATCTCTAGTGCTTCTTCTAATGGAGGAATGATTGATTTTTGCAGTGTTTGCACATTGAGCAGTGCGTTATTTCTTGCCAGCAGCGCCATGTTTAGCTGATGGTAAAGATTAAGCGTAGCACTTTTTTTTTGCTGCTCTAACTGCCCGAGGATAGCGTTTTGCTTTTGGTACTCGCCAAGATTTCTATCACCAGCAAATAACGCCATACTGACACCGGCCACCAATGCCGTTTCATCAATGCCATTGATGTGTCTTATTCCTGCCGTCCAGCTTACATCAGCCTGATTAGAGGCTTGTGCCAAACGTATTTTGGCCTCCTGTACTCTGGCCGCTTGAGCGTAAACCTTGATGTTAGGGCTGTCTAGCAGGTTGGTTACAAGTGTGGTCATAGGAGGAGACGATTGCAGCGCAAATAAATCACCTTTAAGGTGGGTAAAAGTAGGATTTTGCTCACCCCACATAATGGCTAAGCTTCTTATCAAGCCTAGCCTGTTTTGCTCAGCCGTTAATACATCTAATCTTGCTCTGGCTAATGCTGCCCCCGCACGTTTTTGTGCAAACTCTGGAGATGCCCCCGCATCAACCCGCTTTGTTACAGTTTGATAGGTGTATCTGGCCAGTGTTTCTGCTTCATTTTGTGTATCGAGCAGAGCTTGTTGAGCGAGGACATCAATGTAGCGACGTGTGACTTCGGCTAACACGTCAAGGGTGCGCACTTGCTTTTGTACTTCTACAACTGAGGTCTTAGCATTAACGAACGCGGTGCGGGCATTAATTTTGTTGCCAAACTCAATAATAGAAGACAGCATAAGTGTCAGCTCAGTGCCTTTAATATCTGCGACCTCGCCGGTGCCTAAAAAGTTATCTACTTCAATCCCGGCATTGAGCGGGGGGGGACGTGAGGCGGTTTTAATTTCTCCTTCTATAGCCTCTTGCTTAAACGTAAACTCATGTAAGTCTGGTGTATTAGCTATGGTGCGTTTTATGGCGCTTTGTAGCGTCATTTCGCTACTGGTAAAATTACGGGTTGTTGTTGCCTGAACTTGTGTCGTAGCCAGGGCTGAAATTGTAACTATCACCCATATGCAGACGCGCCACAGGTGACGTAATGAAGCTTGATCCATGGTTATAAAATCCTAAATCATCAAAAAAGTATTCTCTCGCCAGATGACTGACGAAGTGCTATTTGACTCGTTTAGGTTTAAGCCTTAGGTGGGCGTAAAAGTTGGGCAATAGGCGCGTCTATTACCCTGGATAGATAATGAAAGGCATGATTGGTGGCATTCGAATTAATACGAATACCAGCAGTATGTCCAACCCATTGGGCGTGTGAACCATGACAATGGCCACAATGGTGACAATCAGCTGGATTGTGAGAGCTGTCAGTAGTGAGTGAGTTATCAGCGTTTGTTTGCGTCATTTCGTTAATTGAATTGTCGCCAAGCTGATGTTCATGCACTTCACTGAGATGCTGGGAATCGATTGCATGATAATCTAAGGAATTTGCGACAGCAGAAAATGACTGAAATAAAATCAACCAAAGCAGTATGCAACTTGTCGCTTTTACCCTAAACATTGACTCTAATCTGCTCCAACACCCAAAAATCGGCTCTTAATACCTAATTACTTTAACAGGCTATTAAATTGAGTCCAACCGACAAAGGCACAAAAAGGTGTTTCAAAGATTGCTTTATTCAATCGAGCAATCCACATTAGTCATGACAAAGGTTGATCACCCTTCGATGGGTTGGTGGTTTTTTTA
>JBKEFM010000027.1:0-34268 GCA_046709505.1 Paraglaciecola sp.
AAACCAGATGATAAACGTTCAAACGCAGTATTTAAGTTATTGGTCGACGTGGATAACTGTCGGGTAGCATTCAGCGACGACACATTCGTGTTAACGAATAAGCTCATTTTCTTTCTCCTAACGATTTTTTAGTGGCCGCCCGACTATTATTTTATGTTGTCGTAACGGTTACAGGACCTTGATTTAATTATTATTAGGTCTCTGTTATAGCGCTGGCTTATTATTATTTGAAGTTACCTGGCTGCTATGTAGAATTTATCGTACGGAAAGGGGGGATCCTTTAGAAAAATGATCAGCTAAATAATTAAAGTTAAATATTTCAATGATTTAATTGGAAAAACAAATAGGCCAAAGAGTGGTCTCCGGCCCAAATGCTCTGATATTAAGAGAGAGTGAGCGAAACTCTCAGCTGCCAGGTTCTTCTAGCCTGGTACACTCCTGGCTTCAAAGCCCAAACAGTAGGGTCTCAAAACCTAGGTTAACTAACTAATTAACCTAGTAAAGATAGAGCCGCTTGCGGGCGCTGGTTGGCCTGGCTCAGAATAGTTAAACTTGCTTGCTGAATAATCTGGTTACGGGTCAACTCTGCCGTTTCTGTGGCAAAATCCGTATCACGAATTCGTGACCGTGCACCGGATACGTTTTCTGTAATATTGCTCAGATTACGAATAGTAGATTGGAAACGGTTCTGTAAGGCACCGAGGTCTGCACGCACGCCACCGATGGTAGAGATGGCCTCAGATATTGAGGTCAGCGCTGCTGACGCATCCGCTGTGGTTGCAACCGAAACATTACTAATACTTAAACCAGATGGGCCAAAACCGCCCGCTCTTTCCAAGTTAACAGATATGTTTTGTCCACCGTTTGCCCCTACCAGGAATGTTGCAGAAAAGCTTCCGGCCAGTAAATTGGTAGTACCAAACTGAGTATCGGTGGATATACGGCTGATTTCAGTCGTCAATGCTTGTACTTCTTTTTGCAAAGCAGCACGGTCAGAAGATGAGTTGATACCGTTTTGTGACTGCACCGCGAGCTGGCGTATACGTTGTAGTGAAGATGTGACTTCACCTAGCGCGCCTTCTGCGGTTTGGGTTAACGAAATCGCATCATTGGCGTTTCGCACGGCTTGGTTTAAACCTTGCACTTGAGTAGTCAAACGATCGGTGATCTGTAGACCGGCGACATCATCTGCTGCGCGGTTAATACGAAAACCTGATGAAAGGCGTTCAAAAGACGTGTTTAAACTACTTGATGAATTGAACAAATGGCGTTGCGCGTTTAATGACGAAACGTTGGTATTTACGAATAAACCCATGATTTTCTCCTACACTCTCAGTCCAGCAGTCGCTGGCAACCAAAGTACATTTTGGTGGTTAAATAACACTAAATAGAATAATGACTTGGTAAATAAATCATTATTACTGGCTCTCTCCCAAATGTTATCGACACTGACTAAAATCTCTTTAACTAAATATTGCCGTATTTTGCCAAAGCGGCAATATACTGCCAGTTTAGTAATTGCTAATTAATTGAATTTAAATAAATTTATCTATTTTTAAAGAAAAAAATGCATATGAAATTTATAGCAAAACTTAGAGGTACCTCGGATGGCACACTACTGTTGTTAGCCTATGGGGAAATGTCAGTTTACAAAATGGGCCGTCAGCTAGGAGACCAAGGAACTCAGCCTCATAAGCTTAGATTTACCAAGGGTAGCCAAGATGATGCTAGCGAAGAGTGAGTGCAGCCAACACCGCTGCTGTTTCAAGGAAGACATGTATATATGAGTGACGACTCTTCTCAAAAGCAGCAAAAAAATAATATCGACCTTGCCTGTATTAATCTGGATGCGTGAACCGTTTAATCTGAACTCCCCTAGATATAATCAAACAGAGACAAGCCAGTTACCCGTGAGAAAGTAGCCTGGGCGGCTTGCAGAGCGGCTTCTTGTTTGCTTAACTCAGATACAGCTTGTGCATAATCCACGTCTTCGATATTAGAACGGGCAGTCTTGTTGGCTATTTCCAAATCAAGATTAGACTCCAGCACAGATTGCGCCACGTTCATTCTGCCGCCTAACGCTGAGGTGGCATGACCAATACTGGTTAAACCGTTATCCAATCCTACCAATGCATCGTTGAGCGCCACTTGATAGTCACCGTCAGCAAGGCTGTCATCACGTAAATTAATATAAAAATCATTGAGGGTTTCAGTGATATTCTTTTTTACCGGCTGTTGCAGGGCAAAATTGACCGTATCACCAACACCTCCACTAATAGAAAATTCTTGGCCATTAAAGACAAAAGGCTCACCACTGATAAAAGGTTGTGTGGCGACTGTGGTGCCTAAACCCACATTGCTTATTTCGACCTGAACAGCTCCAACAATTCTGATCTGAAATTCATTATTGGCCCCATTTACACCATCATAATTGGCTTTATGAAATTTATCGAACTGATCTTGAACCGTAATTGCTGACGTTGCTGAGGTCAAGCCTACGCTGGAGATTATGTTACCGGTTAGACGGGCAAAAACGTCTTCAAATACTGCCTTACCGGAGTGGTTTACTGCCAATGATAAGGTATTTGACACCTGAATCTCATTGATCCCGTCATCTCCCTCAAAGGCATATTTATTGCCCGCCGCACCTGGGTCATAACTAAATGCCGGCGAAGCAGATTGATAACCGGCAAAAAAATATTCACCGTTTGCACTTTGGCTGTTCATGGCATCGAATATTTCATCCCGTATTTGGCCAATCTCGATACTGATAGCTTTGCGATCATCGACATTTAGTGCGCCGTTACCTGCCTGGATCATCAATTGTCGGGCCCGGTTCACGCTGTCAGTAATATTGTCCAGTACCGTCTCTTCCTGCTCAAGGCTGTTGGTTAGCAAGTTATTATTTTTTTTATACTGGCCAATAAGGTCAATTTCCTCAGTCAGGCGGATCACCTGCGCCGCGCCCACGGGATCATCCGAAGGACGCAGCAATTTTTTACCCGATGCTAACTGGCGTTGCACATCAGACAAATCCCCTTGATTTTCCAATACAGAACGAATACTGCGATCGTACAATTGACCGGTAGAAATACGCATAACTACACTCTCATCTTATTCTTATTTAACCATGCTTAAAATCGTGTCGAACATCTCTTGTGCTGTATTTAATAATCGCGCCGCAGCGGCATAGGATTGCTGAAAACGGACCAAATTTGCCGCTTCTTCATCCAGACTGACACCGGAGACTGAATCGAACCAATCTTTGGACTGTATTTTCAATGCCTCTGCAGCTTGCACCGCCACATCCGCATTGGCTGACTTATGGCCTATATCGCTGACAATATTGGCATAAGCCTCGTGAAAACTAACCGGTTTACCTGAGCCACTATGACTGAGCTGCATAGTATTTATGTTCTGCAAATTTGCCATCTGTAATGCATTACGGTTATCGTTTAGTCCATCGGTATTATAGTGGATAACAAAACTGTCCCCGCCTTTGGGCACACCCTGTAAACTGAAGTCGTAACCTGGGTAGTCGTCTAATGCACTGAAGGCTGCGGGCCAAGGTGCGCCACCCGCCTCAGCCTGACCCAACACGTTATCCAGTGAACCCGCGCCCGTCACAGTAGTGATCAGGTTATTACCACTGTCTAAAACCTGATAATCCGTGGACGAAGTGAATACAATTTTCGCTGGCGCGCCCACACCGCCGCCAGGCGCCGCGCCTGGCCCATGTATTCCCCCTGCACCATTAAAAGCTGACGCACCGGCGTCACTAAAACTGTTATCGACCAAAGTATGGCTAACATCAGTCGATGTGAGCTTAGCATCCCCTAAATTGTTGATATTGGCTTCAATTACCATGGGGCTGGCGAAGGCTAAGTCTTCTGGACGGGTCATAATAACGTCGATTTTACTGGCCACGTCTTTAGTGGGTTGCAACAAAAACTGATCGCCAGGGGTATAGCTGGCACCCTCTTGAAACTGTAGTTCAATCCCACCCAAAACCTTATTAAAGGTAGCGCTTTGTGCCGTTAACCCCATATAAATTTGACTCACTGGCACACCATTTACATCGGTAACCGGCGATCCATTGGGATTTAATAGGGCCACGGTCACATCCACTGTCGGCGGCACTCCAGGCGTTACCGCATCAAAGGTGACCTGGTAATCGGCACTGGTTATCTCACTTGCAGCGCCTTGGGCAATACGTCCGCTCATCACGCCGCCAGTATCAGCATTACCCTGATAATTCAAACCCAAAATGGTAGGCCGGGAGAAAACATCACTGCCCAGTTGCTGGTCGAAATCCATCCCATTTCTATTTTGGGTGTTAATAGACTCGGCCACAGCCAGGGCTATTTGTCCCAGTTCACGGCGCCCCGGTTCCAGCACTTCATCCCGATAACGAAACAAGCCCCCCATGTTGCCACCAAGTCCCGTTTCCTCGATATTAAGCACAGTGGGTTTACCGTTACTCGATAGTTGCAGGGACTTATAGTGTAAATCTGCATTATGGTTAAATTGCAATAGATTAAAAGTACCGTCTTGCAATACCAGTGACTCGCCAGAGGTAAGGTTGACCATCACGGCCCCGTCATCGTTGGCATTGATCCGCGTTTCAATAGAAACTAAGCCCGACAATTCTAGAATAGCGTTGTCACGGTGATTTTTAAGGGCACCAGGCTCGTCATTAGGGTTATTGGCCTGACTGATGCGAATAGAATCGTTCAAGTTCGCTATCGATCGCACCAGGGAATTAACGTTGTTCAGTGATGCTGCAAATTCAAAGTTGAGTTCACGCTCTTTGTCTGCCAGAAAATTAGATATCGTACTGATCTGACCAATCATAGACTTTGCTTCTCCCAGCACTAAATGGCGCCCAGCCATACTGGTAGGATCGTCAGTGGCGGTTTGCATAGCAGAAAAAAATCGGCTCATACTACCCGATATGCTGTTAGCTTCACTGGCAAAAACGTTATCCAATACTAAGGTTTTGCTCCAAAACGCTTCCTGCTCACCCAAGGTAGTGGTATCCCGGCGTAACTGGTTTTGCGCAAACACATTGATCACCCGTTCGGTGGTTGACTGGCCCACGCCTCCCAATAAATCACTGACAAAATGGGTCCGCTCCCGCACATAACCTTCGGTATTAACGTTGGCAATGTTATTACCTGTGGTACCGAGCAACTGATTACTGGCCTCAATACCTGTGCGCGCAATAGACAGCAAATCAGCCGTTCTGATCATGGGTTATGCTCCGCTTTGACACTGGCTATGGGCTCCATTTCATTAAAGTGCGCACTATTTAGTACAGCCAAAATCTTGTTAGCGTAACCAGGATCAGTGGCATAGCCGGCTTGTTGCAACTGTTCAAAGTAGCGCTGGGGCTCTGCACTATGGGTAAGAGCGTGCTGGTAACGAGGATTTTCTTTAACAAAGACTACGTAATCATCCATCGCATCGGCAAAAGAAGAGTAAGCACGGAATTCGGCTTTTTTAGGCGTAGCCAGTCCTTGCTCAAATTCCAGGGTATTCACTATGGCTTTGTCACCTTGCCATCTGGGATCTGCCTTTATGCCAAACAAATTGTGGGTGTTACCCTGGGCATTATGCATCATGTATTTACCCCAACCCGTTTCAACCGCTGCCTGAGCTAGCATGGCGTTAGGATCGAGTCCTAATTCTCTGGCAGCGACTTGCGCGGCAGGAAACAGTTGACGAATAAAAACCTCTGGAGAGTCAAAAGCCGACTCTTTGTAACCCAACATATCTGTCACAGGTTTGGCTAACCCTACCTGTTGCGCCTGTTCCACAGCCTTGATGCTATGACGGTTAATATTCGACAGGTTTCCGTCATTACGGATCACGCTAGCCGGGGTATAGCCTTCGGTGCCCTTACCAAGCTGTTTCACTATGATCTCTGCCAGGCCTATACTGCCCTTACTGGACATGTCTGTGGCCAGTTGCTGATCATGCATATCCCGATAAAACTTAACCTGTTCAGAGTTGAAGGGGCTGTCTTTATCGGCCATAACATCCTGTGCCTTACGCATCGATTTGAGCATCATTTGCACAAAAATCGCTTCAAATTGCTGGGCCGCTTCTTCAAGTGCACCCTTATCACCACTTTGTGCAGCACGGCGCAACGTGTCCAAACCTTGAATATCATTAGTGTTGCGTGACAGGTCAAACTGGCCCTGGAGTTTAAGAGATTGTTCCATAATGAATGCCCTCGATAAATTCTTATATGACCACAAGTTCGCCCTGCAAGGCACCTGCCTCACTGAGCGCTTCGAGTATGGCCATCAAATCACCCGGAGCGGCGCCCACCTCATTAACCGCCCTGACCAGTTGATCCAGAGTAACGCCAGGGTCAAATTTAAACATCCTGGAGTCATCGAGACTGACATCTATAATAGATTGTTGAGTGACCGCCGTTTCCCCACCAGCTAAGGCATTCGGCTGGGCTACAGTCTGGTTTTCAGCAATAGTAACGCTTAAGCCACCATGGGTAATGGCCGCAGGCAACAAGCGCACATCCTGGCCAATCACTATGGTCCCCGTACGGCTATTGATCACGATACGGGCCGGCGCTTTAGCGGGAACAAATTCAAAATTCTCCAATGTCGCCAAGAATCCGACTCTTTGTCCTACGCCTCTGGGGGCGCTTACCCGTACTGAAGCCGCATCGATGGGTGTGGCAATGGTATAGCCTTTATCCGGATCGGCTCCTAAACGTTGATTGATGGTGTCCGCCAGAATTTTGGCTGTAGAGAAGTCCGGAGAATGTAAATTAAGGGTTAAAAAATCGTTTTCCATCAGTCCGTTAGGTACAGCGCGTTCAACCAGTGCGCCATTGGCAATACGCCCAACTGTTGGGATATTCGAAACAATTTTTGAGCCATCTGCACCTTGTACACCAAAACCACTCACCACTAAACTGCCTTGGGCCACGGCATAAACGTTACCGTCAAGCCCCTTGAGGAAGGTTTGCAGTAGGGTACCGCCACGCAGACTAGCGGCTTCACCCACGGAAGATACGGTGATATCTATGGTTTGCCCCGGCTTTAAAAAAGGGGGTAATTCAGCATGTACTGCCACTGCAGCCACGTTTTTTATTTTGGGTTTTACATTGGTAGCCAGGCTGATACCGAAGTTGGACAACATAGTGCGAAAGCTTTGTTCGGTAAAAGGACTTTGCTCACCTGTACCAGGCAAACCCACCACTAAGCCATACCCTACCAATTGATTAGCACGTACCCCTTGCACACTGGCTAAGTCCTTTATCCGCTGGGCATGGCTAAAGGGTGCAAGTAGTAAGCTGCTGATAACCAATAATATTAAACATGATTTCATTCTATGCTCCTGCCTAAAAAGGCCAGTATTGGGAAGCGAAAAATTGGTTGAGCCAACCTTGTTTTTGCGCTGAATTAAAACTACCCGTACCACTATATTGGATACGGGCATTGGCAATTTTAGTGGACACAATTTCGTTATTGGGACTGACATCTGCCGGCCTGACCACACCGGTCAGGCGGATATATTCATTACCATTGTTTAAGGTCAGCCATTTCTCGCCCCGTACTAACAGATTTTGATTGGGCATCACCCGTATCACAGTCACCGAAATGCTGCCCACCAGATTGTTGCTCTGGTTGGCCGATGCATCACCGCTAAAGGCATTGCTGGATCCCACACTGAGCTGGATCGCCTGAGAGCCTAAATTAAGCGCATTACCGCCCAGGCCAATAACAGGATTGACGTCCATCTGGGAGTCTTTTGCGGTTGACGTGCCGGCGGATTTGGTCGCCCGGGTATTTTCCTGCAAGTTCACCGTAATAATATCCCCTACGCGGCGAGCTTTGACATCGGCATACAGGCTGTTGGCAAAATCGACTTGAAAGATAGCGCCATCGTCGGCAATTTTCTGCTGCGGCACGTCCGCTGCAATAGGCGCATAATAGGGATCATTGGGCATAACATCTGGCTGCCGAGTACTTTGACACCCGCCTACTGCCAATGCTAAACCAAGTACACTGATGATTTTCATTAGACTAGCCATTAGAGTTGTTGAATGACCTGACCGAGCATCGAATCGACTGCTGATATAACCTTGGAATTCATTTCATACAAGCGCTGACTTTCAATCAGGTTAACCAGTTCTTCGGTAACATTGACATTTGAAGTTTCAAGGGCGCCTTGTATCACTGTTCCCAGTCCTTCCAGGCCGGGTACACCCTGGATTGGCGCGCCACTTACCGCAGTCTCAACATACAAGTTTTGACCAATGGGCTGCAGACCTGTGGTATTGACGAAGTCAGATACACTGATTTGTCCCAGTACCTGAGAATCGGCCTGGCCCCTGATGGAAGCAGATACTTCACCATCCTGAGAAATCGTTATTTGCTGGGCGTTTTCCGGTATCGTAATAGTGGGCTGCATTAAAAACCCCGCACCTGGCGTCACAATCTGACCCTGATCGTTTAACGTAAACTGACCATTTCGGGTATAAGCGGTGCTGCCATCGGGCTGCAGAATTTCAAAAAAACCCCGCCCCTGAATAGACATATCCAGTGCATTTTCTGTGGTCAGCATATTGCCCTGAGTATGGGATTTTTGCGTGGCCACCACCTTGCTACCCGCCCCTAGCATAAGCCCTGAAGGCAGTTCGGTATCCGCTGAAGAGCGCCCGCCAGGTTGATTAATATTTTGATAGAGTAAATCTTCAAAGATCGCCCGGTCTTTCTTAAATCCCACTGTGCTGGCGTTAGCCAAATTATTCGAAATAACCGCCACATCAGTTTGCGCGGCGTCGAGTCCTGTTTTACTGATCCATAATGCTGGGTGCATAAGACACCTCCACTGACAGATTTAAATTTGCAAAAACCTTTTTTAGATAATGCGCAGTAATTGATTACCGCGCGTATCCAGATCACTTGCGCTTTTCATTAGTTTGACTTGCATTTCGTAATGTCGTTGCAGGCTGATCATATCGACCATTTCTTTCACCGGATTAACGTTACTGCCCTCCAACATGCCAGTGCGCACACTGATAGTAAGATCCATTGCCGCCAGTTCACCGCTTTTTTGCCGGAACAGGCCATCTGTGCCCCGCTGCACATTTTGCACATCAGGATTAACCAGCTTCAAACGCCCTACGTCTTCCAGAATGGTTTCTGGTGCCCCCTGAGGCCGGACAGATATCGTACCGTCACCGGCAATATTTATATTCGACAAAGGAATAGGCAAAAAAACCGGTCCATATTCACCCATCACAGTATGCCCAGATGAATCCTGTAACTGGCCATTGGCACTTATTTGGAAGCTACCGTTGCGGCTATAGGCTTCATTACCATCAGCATCCAATACTGAAAACCAACCCTCGCCCTGAATAGCCGCATCTAGCTGACGATCGGTCTGGATCATGGCGCCGCCTTCATAATTATTGGCTGGGTTTTCGGTCATTGAAAACACCCGAGTCGGCAAGCCTTCGCCGAAAGCCGGCATCGCTCTGGCTTGTTCCAGTTGAGCCTTAAAGCCGGTCGTTTGGGCGTTGGCCAGGTTGTTTGCCTTGACGGCTGTGGCAAAGAGATCTTGTTTGGCACCACTGGCAGCGATATAGAGCAATTTATCCATGACAACTTCTTGACTAAAAAGGAACCTAGCTAGAACTGTGCAAGTAAAGTGCCACCAATATAAAACGCTTTCATTCCAGACCAAAAGGGTAGTTTAAGAAGGTATAAAAAAGACCGCTGAGTAGCGGCCTTTTAGGGTATATCAAGGGCAAAATATTAACGAATATTCAGTATGGTCTGGTTAAGCTGATTATTCACTTCAAGGGCCCGGGAGTTGGCCTGAAAATTACGCTGGGCGATGATCAAGTCAATCAATTCAGTGGTTAGGTTCACATTTGCTTGCTCAAGGGCTGATGAATTAATATCACCAAAGGTCCCTGTTGTCCCCTCTCCAGCTAAGGCTTCACCGGATAAAATACTCTCTTTCCACTGGGTATTACTCTGCTGGGTCAAACCTTGATCGTTGGCAAAACGGGCCAGCGCCACACGAACAATAGGCTCAGAGGTACCGTTGGAATAGGTGGCCCGTACTAGCCCATCGGCGCTGATATTAATGCCGGTTAGCCTCCCTACGGCCAAGCCGTCCTGATCCAGTGAGGTCACTTCAAACGTCGAAGCAAACTGAGTAGGTTCATCCGGGGTAGCTTTACTTGGATCAAAGGCAAATTTAGTGATAATAGATTGAGTTGGATCCGAGCCATTGGCCAAGATTGCAGCGCCCAGGGGCACACTGGTAACATTACCCGTTGCACTGGCAGTGCCATCAGCATTTTCAATACTGATAAAATCACCGCCACTGCTAAATTTCATACGGTAACCGGCGATTTCGTTGCCAGCACCTAATGATGCTCCGCCCACAACGTTAACCGTACCGGCAACCCCCGCAGCATCACCTTGAGTATTCAGCGGAATATCATCCATATAAGTTGCCACCACCCATTCATTACTCACAGCAGGATCGGCGTCCTTCATAAAATAATAGCTCATCACATGGCTGTCACCCAGAGAATCAAAAGTGGTAACCGAAGTGGCCGCATTGTACGTAAGCGGATCGGCCGGATTAAAAAAAGTCAGGTCGACCGCATCGTCTGCAGCGGGTAAATTCATTTTTAATGACACTTCCGCGGTAGGCTGGGGTGAGCCAGATGAATCGGGAATACGCACCGGCTCAGTAGTACTTAAGGCCACTGAGGATGACGAGCCATCGGCATTGACGGGAAAGCCCAATAAGTTGTCGCCGTTAGAGTTAACCACAAAGTTCTCTGCATCTAACTTAAACATACCGGCACGAGTAAAGGAAAATTCCCGGGATTCAATTTCAGGCACAGTTGCAAAAAAGCCGTTACCGGTAATGGCTAAATCCAGTGAGTTATTGGTAAATTGCAAACTTCCCTGGGAAAACTGCTGAGCCACTTCTTGCGTGATCACGCCGTCACCCACCTTGGTTTTACCCCCTGCAAGCAATGATGATGCATAAACATCACCGAATTCGGCCCGTGATTCTTTGAAACCCACAGTGTTAACGTTTGCTATGTTATTTGCGGTCGTATCTAAGTCTCGTTGCGCGGCTGATACACCGCTTAATGCAATATTAAAAGACATCGTTAATTCTCCTGTTAACCACCGAGTTGAATGACGTCGTCAAGTTTGACACTTACATCACCATCAAGATTTAAAATAATGCCCTGGCTGCTACCAGCTAGGCTGACGCTATCTACATGCCGATTCACTGCTGTTACTAATTGTTGCGGCTTACCGCCCAGATCACCCTGTGCTTTGATCACATAGTTGCCGGGTGGCAATAAATTTCCCCCGACATCTTTGCCGTCCCATGCAAATTGCACGTTACCGGCATTTTGGGTACCTGCATTGATTTTTTTGATGATTTCACCCGCCTGATTTTCTATGGTAATTTCCATATTTTGTGTGGTCCCATCATTAATCACCACACCGGAAATCCCCTGCCCTTCGCCGGCCATGTAACCGATATCGCCTTGCAACAGCACTTGCTGACCAATCAGACTGGACGCTTGCAGCGCTTGGTTAGAGGTCATGGAACTGGCAAAGGACTCAAACTTATCGTTTAACTGACTGATACCATCAGCCATAGTGAAACTGGTCATCTGGGCAACCATTTGGTCGTTATCAACCGGCTTACTCGGATCCTGATTCGCTAATTGTTCGGTAAGCAACGAGAAAAAATCTTCCTGGGAAAGGTTCTGCGCACTCTTGTCCGCCACCGGCACGGTTTCAGGCTGCCAGTACAGATCGCTGTTTAAACCGTTTTTAATTAATGTATCCACGTCTCTTCCTCGCTATTAAGCCGTTCACGTATCAGTGTTAGCTGCCTTGGCCCAAGCGTAATACGTTTCTAAAAATTCGTTTGGTGGTATCGGCAACCTGAACATTGGTTTCGTAGGCTTTTGACGCTGACATCATGTCTGCCATCTCTTCCACTATATTAACGTTGGGTTTGTAGATATAACCGTTTTCGTCTGCCATGGGATGTCCGGGGCTGTATTCTATTTGCAAAGGCTTTTGACTTTCCACTATGCCCAGCACTGCGACCCGGCTACCCACACCTTGATCTTCAGTGGCGCGCTGCAATTGAGCCCCAAACACCGGGTGACGAGCTTTATAGGTTTGCTCATAACTGCTGCTGACACTGTTTGCATTAGCCACATTACTGGCCGTGGTATTCAATCGAACACTCTGGGCACTCATACCTGTGCTGGCGATATCCATCACGTTAAATAAACTCATTAACCCTGTCCTCCACTGATTGCTTTTTTCATACCTTTAATTTTACCGTTTATAAACTCCATTCCCGCTTGATAACGTAGACCGTTATCAAGGAAGTTATTCCGCTCTATTTGCACATCAACGGTGTTGCCATCACCTGTATCGGGTTGGTTAGGCATACGAAATTCGATTTCACCATTGCCTTTTGTATGACCTTGAATATGATTTTCATGGGTACGAGTCAGGTTTTGATCCCGAGAATGCCGAGCATTTTTCATCGCATCTTGAAAATTAATATCTCGAGCCTTGTACCCTGGGGTATTAGCATTGGCAAGATTTCCAGCAATCACTTCCATACGCTCGGTACGAACCTGCAGTGCCTTGTGATGAAATCCCATCAACTTATCTAAACTTATCGCCATAATAAAAACTCCTCATTTGCTGGAGTTATAGCAATAGCTATGCCAAAAATATTTAAACTATAGGGGGGAGATGGCGTAAGATACTGAAAAAATTAGCTTTTCTTAGTGTAATAAAGGCCGGGATGACAGCGTAACATGCTAAATTGAGTACTAAGACTGGACAGAGATTCTGATGCGCCAACAAATAACGGCCCCTCAGGCGGCAGGCAGGCGGCAATTTTTTGCAGGATTTTTTGTTTTGACCGCGTAGAGAAATAAATCAATACATTGCGACAAAATACCATATCAAACTTACCCACCTTGCAGAAAGAGTCAAGCAAGTTAATGGGCATAAATATCACCATCTTACGTATTTCCATTTTTAAGCGGCGATTGACACTCCCTGGAGCCTCACTGGATTCAAAAAATTGGGCTTTACGTGCTTCAGACAAGCCTCTGGAAAGAGCAATACTGTCGTATTGTGCCGCTTTACAATGCTTAATCATATCGCTGGAAATATCCGTACCCACAATTTGCACTCCCCCCATAAACGCCCCCGGATGTTGCCGCTTATATTCGGCGATAATCATGGCAATAGAATACGCTTCCTGGCCAGACGAACAGGCTGCACTCCAAATACGCAAAGGTGTGCGCAGGGGGGCATAGGTTGGTAACAGGGTATGCTTTAGAATATCGAAGGGATAGGTATCCCTGAACCACAAGGTTTCATTGGTCGTCATCGCATTGATGACAGCATTATGAAGTTGCACATCCCGATTGGCCGTTACTTTAACGATTAATGCCGACACAGAGTCGATATTATACTTGGCCACAAGAGGGGATAATCGGCTCCGTACCAAGTACTGCTTATTATCCCCTAATACAATGCCGCATTGGTGTTCCAAAAACTGGCAGAATACTAAATATTCCTGTGCACCAATATTATTATCAGACAATATACTTTCCTTTTCTACCGCGACTGATTGACCGTTATTTATTACCAAACCACTTTTGTACCGACGTCACTAATTCGTCGGGATGAAATTTGGCAATAAAGTCATCGGCCCCGACTTTTTCCACCATGGCCTGATTAAACACCCCGCTCAATGACGTATGTAAAACCACATGCAGTTTGTGCAAAGTCGGATCGTTTTTTATCTCTGCGGTTAAGGTATAGCCATCCATTTCTGGCATTTCAATATCCGACACCAATACCCCAACTCTGTCAGTAACATCACCGGTTGGGGCCGCGATTGCTTTCAAGCGGTTGAGGGCTTCCAGGCCATTTTTAGCCACTTCAATTTCAAGCCCCAGTGTGGCCAGCGCCTTTTTCACCTGATTGCGAGCCACAGATGAATCATCGGCAATAAAGATGATTTTTTGTTGGGCATTTTTCACCCTGATATTAGATACATCTTCACTCACTGCCGTGCTGATAGGGGATATATCGTTGAGAATTTTTTCGACATCAAGAATCTCAATTAATTCTTTTTCAAACTCGGTCACAGCGGTCAGGTAGCTTCCTCGACCACTGCCTTTGGGCGGTGGCATGATGGCTTCCCAGTTGGTATTGATAATACGCTCTACTGCCCCCACCAAAAAACCCTGTATTGAACTGTTATATTCAGCAATGATCACAAACGCATTGCCCAAATCAACAATTTTTTTGCCTCCTGTCGCCAGGCTCATGTCAATCACCGAAATGGTCTTGCCACGAATATGCGCAATCCCCCGTACTAACGGATGAAGCCTGGGTATAGATGTCAAGGGTGGACATTGCAAAACTTCGCGAACCTTAAAGACATTAATACCAAACTTTTGTCGACCATTGAGTCGAAATAACAATAATTCCAATCTGTTCTGTCCCACCAATTGGGTACGCTGGTCGACGGAATTCATAATTTCGGACATGAAACACTCCAATAACGTTAAAAGTCGGCTTAATTGTTGCTTTGAAGCTATTTACCGAGGCGAATTTCCACGATCCCGGCGCCAATCGTCTGTTTTTTGACGCTACGTAATCGTTTAATTTCCATGAGCATAGACAAATTGGTCATAAGTAAAATGAATAAGACCCACTTCCACCAGCCGACAGCCTGCTTACTCGCTAGTATTGTGTATAGCTTTTGTCAATTTGCCCTGGCAAATGATATGACACCACGGGATAGCATTCGTAAAGGGGCTGAACAATATGTTACTTCCCGGTATGTGCTATCGGCACATTCGTCCCTAAACATTAGCGCCGCTCAAATAGATAAGCGCGTAAGTATTCCCGGTTGCCCTGACCCCATTGAATACAGTGCTAGCAACGAAGCCTTTAACCAAAGCAATATTGCCGTAAAAGCGTTTTGTAACCATACTCACTGGTATATGTATCTAATGGTCAGTGCAATAGAGATGCAATCTGTGGTGGTAATGGCCAACGCGGTCAGTCCGGGGACTATATTAACCGATAAAAACCTAACAATAATAGACATGAATAAAAGTTTAATGCGCAGTACCACTTATGCCGATATCCAACATGTAATAGGCGCAAGAATAAAGCGTAGAGTCAGACCAGGCCAACCTGTGTCCCCAAATAATTTATGTTTTGTATGCAAGGGTGATAGAATTGTGATTAATGCTTCCCTTGGCCTTATGCAGGTCAAGGCAACGGGTATAGCCATGGAAGATGGCAATATTGGCGAGACAATCTCTGTTAAAAATACTCGCTCCAAAAAACAAATTGATGCCCGTATCACCAATACCCGTGAGGTAGCGGTTAATATTTAAGCCCCAATACAGGCCCGTCATTTACCTGATATGGGTTAAAAATAAAAAAATTGGTTTTATGCTAAAGAATAGTTCCCGCCTGCCGATAGATTGGGTGAGGAATTCAAAAGGTGGTGGATAATAAAATGTCTATAAATAATGTAAACAACAATGGTCATAAACCAGTGTTAGAAAATCAAAAGCTTAGCCAGCAACAAGCGCAAAATGCTGGCGATAAAAGACTTGTCAAGCAAGAAACCAGCAGCCAAACTGTTCCCCAGGATTCAGTATCCTTGACCCAGTCAGCACAAACGTTAAGTCAGGTGCAGACAAGAAATGTTGAGGCACCGGTTAATCAGGAAAAAGTCGATCGCTTGAAACAGGCCGTACAAAACGGCGAATATAGCGTTAATGCACAGAGCTTGGCAAAAAATATAACGGCCCAGGAATTAAATATATTTGGTAGAGACTAATATCGGTCCCATACTTATTGCCTAGCCAATCAAAGGCACATCTTATGTCAGAATTAATAAGCGCCATCACTATCCAATTTGATCATCTTGAAAACCTCAAACTCGCCCTTGAAAGTGAGCTGCACCTCATTAGCTGTCGAAATGCAGAATCGCTGATCACGTTACTCAAAAATAAAGAAGCACTGCTGGAAACCATCCAGGTTCAAGACAACCTAATTGCCACGGCATATAATGCCAGCACGGAAATCGAGCGCAATACTGAAGAAGTGCAATCTCTGTTTGACCA
Organism: Paraglaciecola sp.; assembly: GCA_046709505.1. GTDB lineage: Bacteria > Pseudomonadota > Gammaproteobacteria > Enterobacterales > Alteromonadaceae > Paraglaciecola. Next base: position 16,235 of record JBKEFM010000027.1, read on the forward strand.
CGCCCAATCTCTGATATCACAGTGCGCTTATCGAACCAAGATTAACCAGACTGCCGTAGAGCAAGGGCAATTGCGACTCGGACACTTGCGCACATTATTACTCGAAGCACGGGCGAAAGAATCCATGACTTACGATAAAACTGGTAAAGCCCAGGGTGGAAAAAAAATCCGGGGCGTAAGCGTTTAACCTCGCGGTTATATACTCAAAATCATTGAAGTTGCACCTAGGCGGCAAAGAACTCAGCCCCATGAGCTTAGTTGGCCTAAGTGGCGGGTGGGGAGTAAGAGCAGCCATCAAGGAAGATAGGGATAAGCGTTTAAACTGCCTCACGGTAACGCCGAGCCATGGACTAAACTAATAATAGTGCACATCCTTCACCCGTTTTGGCCTGGCTGTAGACAGGTATATTTGATACACCCGCTTAAAATCCAGCTCCAATTCGGTAGCATACATATCATCCCCGACCGGATAGCTCTTGATCACCCGCGCACCGCGAATAACACCTTGCACTGAGCTGTTTAAAGTTTCATCCGTTAACAGCATATTGGCCAGAGTTTGCCCCCCTTGCACTTTTTGGCCGTAAACCTGCTCGGTCAGCTCCCGGTATGCATCTAGTTTCGAGGCCTTAATAGCCATCAGCATTTTACGGGTTTGTCCTTGTCCATGCTGAGCGGCAATGGGCGCATAACCTATGGCCGATATCACCGGGTAAGTCTCTGGCTCAATGACTTCCCACTCAACTTGCTTGTCAAAAACAGATGAACAGCCCCCTAGCAAAGCACAAATACTGAGTAATAAAATGTATGACTTTTTCATGCTAAATTCCCGGTAACCTGAAGTGTAGGTGTATGTTCAATGTCAATTCACAGCAATATTCGTACCTATTGGCGTAAACTCTTTGCTGTTGAGCCGGTTACTCGCTCCTATACCCTGCGGAGTTGCCCCCTTTGACTGCGTTATTTGTATTGGACACAAGAAAGCTATGGCATGGCGCAACACACATGCCTTATATTTGACGATTTGAATTGCCACTGTTCTGTGTATTTGAGATCACTTGGGTATAAGGCATGGAAAATGCTAGCACCTGTTTACATTCCCATGCCGGGTGTTATCAACGTCAATTTATTGCCTATCGATAACAAATATGAACACCGGCGCTATGAGTAAGAGAAGATCAAAATGCCAAGTGTTTTGCAATTATTTGTATTGCCGGCTCTCACCTTAATGTTCAGCCTGGGTGCACAGGGCGCATGGTTTGAAGCAAGCGGTCAGGCCGCTATCCACAACAGTGATAAACAAGCGGCCAAACAACAGGCTACGCAAGAAGCAATTAAGCAAGCCCTGCTATTTGCCGGTGCGTCTGTCAGCAGTGTACTGGAGATGAGCAATGGACTGCTTGAACAAGACAGGGTCGAAATCCGCAGCTCCGGTGAGGTCAACGATCTGCAGCTTATCAGTGAAACCTACCACGACGGCTACGTGTCTATCAGTATCCGGGCCGATATATTCGCCCAGCAAACCACCTGCCGGGCAGCCCAATATCAAAAGAACATAATTACCGCCTGGTTCCCAATCAAACATCAGGAACAAACATCAGTGGGGAATATGAGCGGTTTTGGGCAAACGATTACCGAACACTTCAAGCAACACTTTAACCGCCATAGTCGTTACTCGGCCATATCAGCAATCGAACCCTATTACCTCTCTCCCGACCACACAGACATCAAAAATTCAGTGTTAAGCCTGGCGCGTAAGAGCAATAGCCAGTTTGTACTGGTAGGGGAAATAAGCGAGTTTTCAGTTGAGCCGCAAAGCCAGAATAGTCTGCTTTTTTGGCGCTCGGCATCGCTGATGCGTAACTTTACCTTACAGCTGGATTTATTCGATGGCAATACTGGCAAAATCATAACAGACAATGTTTCAGCTATCAGCGCACCCTGGGAATTTGCTTTACACCAGCCGGTAAACAATTCCAGCCCGGCGCTGTGGCAATCGGCATTTGGCCATTCGGTCAGCACCTTGTTACAGGAAAACGCCCGGCGCATTGATGAAGCGATCAGCTGTCTGCCTGCCTACGCCAGAGTATTACAGGTCAATGATGAACAGCTTACTGTTAACATTGGCACTGACCATGGCGTACAAAACGGCGATGAATTGACATTATTCCAACTAAGCCAGTTTTTTGACTCCAGTGGCAACATGCATCAGCAATTTCATCTGCATCCGCAAAAAGTAAAAGTTATCAACACATTCGTGGCAACGGCAGTCGTAACCTCGATATCGGGTGCCCCACTGGCTAATATTCAAGCAAACGACTTTGTTGCCAGACGTTAAGGCTGTTAATCCCCAGTTAGCTGGGTAATAATGTACCTCGATTTGGTCCCCGTAGTTTAATGGATAAAACGAGCCCCTCCTAAGGGCTAGATCTTGGTTCGATTCCAGGTGGGGACACCATTTCCCAAATCGCTAACTATCTCAGTTAATCTAAAACCGCTCCAGGCCCTGTAAATAAAGGCTTTCCCCCGTAAATTAGCCATCTCTTAGTTTTATCAAAATTAACCAAAATAGCTAAAAACTTATGCCGCTAGTAGCACATGTGTAGCACAGCATTTTTTGTTAAACGCCATTACTCTCAAGGCCTTGAAGAGAACCATGGCAAAAAATGAGATCCTGATGTCTGAGAATCGCTTCAAATTCACCTTAATACGCCTAGAAAAGCTCGAACCGCTTAGTATACGCGCACCTCAACTCAGGTAGAGTCAGGGATGGGATGTCTACCGCTGCTACAGCGTTAGAACTGGCTTCGGTCAGAAGTACGTCACAAAATCCCTTTTCCAAGCTACAGCAGTTTGCTGAATCGCTTAGTGGAGAAGAGCAGCACTACCTACTGGAATTACTATTAGCGAAAAATTGACAATCAGGTCTACTGATATCTATTGCCCAATCTGCTGGTGATATGCCGTATTTTAGAAAAAGCTTTATCACATGATCGAGCTTCTAATGTTGAGGTAAATTGACTGCGAGCCCATTTATTCTAGGGTTTCCCCCCTAGCGAAACATCCTGTCTAAGTATCGGAATATCCAAATAAATGGGACCGATATCACGCCGTATAAATTTTTTAATCTATGGTTCATAGTAAAAACACACGTGTATTAACGCCGCCAAAAAAGGCCGAGCAACCGCGAGGACAAGCCTGCGCTTTTTTGCGGGTGATTATGCTTAGCCTTGTTAACTGTTGCAGACAATGCCTATTACCTTGTTAATACATTTTTCCACTGCAAAATTATTTTTAAACTTGTAAGAAAGTCTATAGTGAACCTCAGTTTTTCCTGTGTGTAAACGACTTAGAAACCTCGTCATATCGGCATTGTGATAGTATGCGTCTTTTGAAATCACGCCTTCAATAGAAGCTAGCTCTTTATTGAAAACCTCAAGAGCAGACCTGATTACTATTTGAGGGAATTGATTTTCACGATGTACATAAAACAGCTCTTTAGTCCCTGGCATCATGTACTCAACTACTTTTTTTACTTGGTGAATCATTCTACAACCAAGCGATTTTAAAACTTCTTGGATATCGTCGTGACTAACTGACAATGGTCAAACGCCTTAAGACAGTTACCGCCCAAATATGGGCCGCAAGTCTGGCGCAATAATGGCGAAGCCGCGCCACGTTTACGTCCCAGCGAGCGACACAATTTATTTGTTATAATTATATTGCGTATTTAAGTAAATTTAACAAGATAGCCATAGACTCAATATCATCGTGCATAGACAATTCGGCTTCAAAAACGAGGCCGTTTTGATGAAAAACACAAGAATTTTCAAGCTTTTTTCTCCGGCAGAATCGATGCTAAAGATTGGTAACTCGTTACATGCATCGGGGTTGTTCGGACTAAACTTTGACGAAACTACGAATTGAATGTTGTGAAATTCAATCCAGATTTCAATATCTTTGACGTCAATCTTTAGCTCTTTTATTTGTGGAACGCCTCCTTGAAAAGCATTTATATTTTCGATAAACCGAAAATAGAGCTTAGGGTGATATATCACTTATTTCATCTGTGATTTTTGGATAGTCTTACATGGGCTTCCTTGTAATTATGACACCAGCCGTAACCGGCGCATTTGTAGTGAGCGGAGCGAACAAAGAATGTGACCGATTTTACGGCCTTTTTAGGTGTAATCTGCATCTGGTTTCAGCGCCTGCGATACGTAATTTATAAGTGAAATCGCTTTTAAGCTATGTGTGTTGTTCCCGTAGTCTAATGATTCGCCATGCAGGACCATATGCCAATTAAGAAGATTGAAACCCTCTTCACGCTCATCTGGTAAAAGCTGCCGATGGTTTTGGGGGAGTCGTTAGAGCCTCAAATTACTCCTGTTCAAGTGCAAAGCAAAGTCTGATTGGGTTGACACATCGGCACGTTAACTATTTCGCATTGCATATCTTTTTAACAAATTGAGATTTACCGGTCCTAATATGGGACAGTTGTGGGTACGAAGAACAGAAGCGGCCTCGCATGTTAGAAATGTCTCGAGAAAAGCGACATTTTCTCTGTAAATGTTGTTGTCTTTTGTGCTGATGACTAAGTGCGGGAATAATCCGCAATAAGAATGTGTGCGAAACAAGGAAGGTAAAAAAAATGCACGCGATTGTTCCGGATATTCATGGCGACTTCATTGATGGCGGGAAATTTAACGAACAGGTAATCACTGACGTGCGGAATATGGTGGCTAATGGATCAGCTCACGCAATTATGGGCAACCATGAGTTGAACGCCATACTTTTCAACGAAAGCAACCAAGAGCGTACGGGTTGGTTACGAAACCGTAGCGATGACAATCGACGCCAGCATGGTACCTTCATCGCCGAGTATGGGTGTATGGGTGAGCTTGCAACCGATAGTCCAGAGGAACATCGGTTGATCGATGTTTTGGACTGGTTCAGATCTTTACCGCTATTTTTGGAATTCAACGACTTTCGTGTAGTGCATGCGCAATGGGATGCAGCCTCTATAGCGCTGATCTCCGAGTTGGATGCGTTTAGCATTAACAACTCGATAAAAGGCGCGCGTCTACGCAAGGCTGACTATGAATCTGTTGCAGACATTCAGTCCGTGATCGGCGCTGCTGTTGAGCGTAGTTTAAAGGGCACTGAAGCTGCCCTTCCTGACGGTTATAGTTTTTTGGATCATCATAAAAAGCCTCGAAAGCACGTCAGGTTGAAATGGTGGACAACCGGCACACGCAGCTATAGAAACCTGGCGCTGTCTGTAAAGGACCCACAAGCTTTACCCGATGAGCTAATACACGGCCTGAGTGAATTAGCGCCTTACGGCGCCGCAGAAAAGCCAGTTTTTTTCGGCCACTACAAAATGCCGGGAACGCCAACCATTGATGAAGCTCACGCTACGTGTCTCGATTTTCCGAAAACTGCGTGCGCCTACGTCTGGCACTATGGCGATAAAGTTACTCAACCTCATCGACTCAAGGTCTTTGATAATTGAGAAGCCACCAACCCCCTACGAACATACATCAACTGTGTATAGGATTCTCAAAATGAGTGGCTACGAAACATATGCCCCCAAACAGCAGCTACGAGCATCGCTAACTAATATGCAGGACCAAGTACTAATTTGAGCAGAGATCATGAATAAAGCGAAAAAAGAGAAACAAAGGCAGCATGCCAAAGCCCGCGCAGGACTTACCGACAGTCAGATTGCAGAGCTTGACGCAAGGGAGGCAGCCGAGGAGGCATTAGAGAATAGATCATGCAAGCTGCACATGGCGCTTTTCCCAGAAGAGTTCGATTTTTGGGGCGATAGTACTGCCGATGCTAATGATCGCAAGCGCGGGGTCAATCCCATGAGCAGCGATTACATCGCGAAAACAAACGCTCACCGCACCGAGTTGGGATTTGCCCCCTTTATGGATGAATCCAGCGATCTTCCTTCCAATACTCGGAGTTGGGTTGCAAATATGCTTCGCGAAGGCAAAGAAGCGGAGCTAGATAAAATCATCCTCGGGCGTCAGTTGGCCGACAAAGCAAAGGCAGCCGCTGTACTGCAGCGCGGCGCAATGACGCGCGAGGAACTGGAGGAGAAAATAGATTCCATCTTTGCGTCAGCTGTTTATCTCAAGCGTGACACTCTCGACGCTTCCGAACTGTCAGTTATAGCCTACAGGCTGTATGGGTGCTGGTTCAAATTCAAGCATGAGGGGTACGTGGGAACAGACGAGGAATTCATGATTCAACTGCGACGTCTCTGCCCGGGATTATCGACTCAGGAATATACTGCGCTCAAACAAGAGGCGCTGAATGCGTGGGTTGAATCCTATGGATACTGAAATATAGAAATTCAAACTTAATCTGGCAAAGCAAATGACGGGGTCAAGTCTTGAATTTTGCATTTAAGGGCAAAAATGTAGGTGTAACGTGACACTGGCCAGGCTAAAGCCTACATTTTTTACGTGTTGCTTTTGCTACTTACCTGGTGGAACTATGCCGCTACATTGTTTTAAACCCTGTTCAGACCAACATGGTGAACTCGCCTGACGAAGGGTTGCGGTTTAGCTGGCATTGCATACCGGGAAACGTTGAGTCGCCTGTATGGTTATACCTGCCGCCAATCAGGCCAATAGGCTAACAAGGGGAATTGAGCGCCCTATCTAACTGTCTTCTTTGAAGCTACAGCCTCACAGGCATCTCTCTCCCTGTCGCCAACGCTAAGTACTTAATACGCCTACGCTGATGAGGCTAAGAGCTGCCAATCCAATAGCTTTGGGTATCGTTATTCAATATTGATTATTTGTTGTTTGCCATTTTGTGAAAAAAATTAAGTCATACCCAAGACCTGTCTGATTTACGCTATTCCTTTAATTTGAATCCGCCGGTTATTATTAAAGTAGTAAATACATTATTCATCGGCTTAGAACAAAAAATTACATCCCCTTTTTCTCAAGATACCCATCGCTTATTTAATTAACGTTAACCCTGCAGGTAACCCTTCGCCTAATACACTTTTAGTCTCTTCTATATTTAATTCTTTGACGGTTTCAACCATTTCCACCCAACTCGTTGGCGCTTTAGCAACAACTAGTTTTTCCACTATTTTACTTCGCCAATCAGGATCAATATCACGGCTCCTGTCGCCACTCATACGCACCATCAATACGACAGCAAATGCACTTTGTGGATTTTTCTTCCAATCCAGTTTGAGCAGTTTAGGTAACCAATGTTGTACCTCATCTTTGGCGATAACACTGTGCACACTGCCATAAAAAGGTACACGGGACGCAATACGGCCAATGGCCCACCAACTGTCAATCGTTTCTGAGGGTTTTTCCAGACGTTTTAATAATTGTTTGGTTAATTCTAATTTAATATCGACCGGCAAGTGTTCAAGTGAGCCCACCAGTTTTACCATATTGGTATAGGATTTAAGCTTTGCTTCAACTTGCAGTTTTCGATTCGACAATGCTGAAGGTTTCAGATATTTTGCCACATCGTTGTATAACCTTAGTTGCTGAGCAGCACTTAAACCGCCGGCCACTCGGCGCCACAACGTCCACCAATCCATCCAACTTTGGGCTTCAAGATTGAACTGCAAGCCTTGAGAATAAATGCGCCAAGTCTGTTCAATACGCCACTCGTCTAATGGATAACCATATCCGGGTCGTGATCCATAACCGGTAAAATTAAACCAGATACGTTCATGATCCGCTGAACGACGGCGACGTTTTTGTAATTCCAACAGTTTATCAGCCACCCCCCGTAAAACCGGTCCATCCCAGTTTTCCCGCTTGCCTAATTGTTTCTCCAAATCTTTTTTCAGCATTTTAATCGCTTTAGGATCCGTATCCTTTTTGCGTTCGCCATAAAGGTTTTCAATAGTTTCTTTGGCGTTGTCAAACTCTGCCGGTAGGGCTGTTGTAACCGTTGCATTATGTTGATTTGAAAGTTGTTTACGAATTTCAAATTCCAAATGCCAACGCTGTTGATCATCAGCCACGCAATCAATTTGCAAAGTACCCACTTCTGTCAAACCAGATACCAGTGAGACTGAAACAGATGTTTGTTGCTCATGTTGCAACACCATAACTAAAGGTGGAAGGGGTATAAATTTTTGACTGAGCAGCGCCTGTTCATCCACTGAAACGATTTCACCTAGTGTATAAGCATGATCAGCCGCGGTGGACAATAAGTGAAACTGCACGGGCTGACCCAGGGTCAACAGAAAACCCTGATTACTCAGATGAAGCTCCTGATCTTCTTCGGTCCCTTTAGGCATCAGGCAAATGGCTTGTTTTACGCCATCAGTTTGCTCTAATACCAGAAAGAATGATCTGGCCGAGCCACCACCTATCTTTAATTGCGCCCCCCGCCTGGCTTTAGCATAAGCAACCGCACCTTTTGCGACAGCCAAATCTGGTTCAGTATTTTCCAGCATCTGTACGGTGGTATTTCGCCACGAGGTTAATAACGCCAGCGCCCGTTGACTAATCACCGGACTATTAAACACCCCGCCATTAAACAACACGGCATCAGGGATCGCATCTGAATTAGGGACATCAAGTGCTAAGGCTTCCTTGCAGATTGCCCTATGGTCGCCAATAAATTGTGCAATGTATTTACTTACAGCCGGGTCGGGCGCATAGGGCAAGCCGAACTCAACCACACCGCTTCGACGACTTTGAGGGCGAGTTGTGAAGTCGATCAGTGGAAAGAAGCCGTCTAGGGCGATTTCACGCACTTCCTGGCGAGTAAGTTGAACGCTTTTTGCGCCGCCAATTAAGCTCGCTCCGCTACCCAGTAAAGTGACGTTGGCGCTTTGTGGTGCATTTTCGCCGAGCAGGCGTTCTTTTGCTTTACGAGTTTGCTGAATTAACCGGGACAAGCTAGCCCCACTTAATTTTTTATGCTTTGCCGGGCCTTTAGCAAAGTAGTTTTCTACCTTGTGGGCCAGTGCCAAATCGACGTTGTCACCGCCCAACATCAAATGATTACCCACGCCAACTCGCGTTAATGCTAATTGATTAGTCTGGTCATAAGAGATTTTTATCAAACTGAGATCAGTGGTGCCCCCACCTACATCACAAACCAACAATAAGCGCGTATTGGCCAACACAGTTTGCGCCTGCGCTTGGTGCCTTGCATACCAGTCATAGCAAACCGCCTGAGGCTCTTCAAGCAATAGGATCTTGCTAAGACCCGCACGTTTAGCCGCTTCTACGGTTAATGTGCGCGCATTTTCATCAAAGGAGGCAGGCACAGTTATCACGACTTCCTGATGCTCCATTAGACTTTCAGGATAAGCGGTATTCCATGCATTTCGTACATAGAATAAATAACTGGATGAAGCCAATAAGGGAGACACCTTAGCAACCCCTTCTGCTCCGGCCCAGGGGAGAATGTCAGCAGTGTGATCAACTTGCGGATGAGACAGCCAGCTTTTCGCGCTAACAACTTGTCTGCCCCCCACCTTATGACCGAGCTCTCTTGCCCATTCGCCTATCACTACCTGATTAATTTCACCGGGTAATGTGGCTGACCAAGGCAAAACCATATCTGCTGGGTTAATTTCACCTTTAGCAGGATGGTATCTAAAGGACGGCAGCATTGGCCGTTTAGCCACTTCACCGGCTGCAACCAATTGTTCAATTTCAAAAATCTGGCAGTTCTCGGCTGTCAGTGCTCGTTGCCTGTCGGCATAGGCAACCACTGTATTGGTGGTGCCTAAATCAATACCGATAAGATACCGAGCCTCTTGCTGATTCACAATCATGTGCTCACGTTACTAAACAGATCAATCACGTACATCAAATTCGATTTGCCAACGCTGTGCTTCGTCGTTGCTGTCAGTAATATTTGCAGAAATAGCCTCAAGTTTTAGGGTACCCACTTCCGTTACTGTGGCCATCAACTGTACCAGCACCACGTCACCTTTTACGCGCCCGGTTGCGACTGAGAGCGTTGCTTGTAATTCAGGCAACTCTTGTAATTCATCGTCTTGCCAGTGGTCAAGCTGCAAACCTGCCTCGTCATGACGTCGGGTGTTGGAGCGGAAAAATCTAAATCTGACTGGTTCTCCCACTACCAGGCCAAACTCTGCGGCACTGGCCGTTGTTTGCGTGCCTTCTTCCATGCCAAAAGGAGCAATACATAAGGCTTCTAGCGGTATTTCCATGCCCGGAATAGCCGGCATAGAGCTTTCGATGCCCACATAATAGGTGCTCGCCAAGCCACCGCGAATACGCACGCCCTGCCCTTGTCTTACATAACCAAAGTAACTGGCGCCAGTGGCCACCGCCAGATCAAGATCAACTTCTGACAACAGTCTTGCTGGTTGTGCACCCGCCTCAGTCAACCACTGGTTAATGATTGATAACATGCGGTTTTCCAGCATAGGTGATTTGAGTACGCCGCCGTTAAACATAATCGCTGTCGGTTTAATAAAATCTACCATACTAGGAGCATCAAAGCCCTGTGCAAGGGGGTCAAAATGCCCGTCCGTTTCTGGCGCTGCATTGATTACATCGCTGGCGGCATCAACCTGCTTACTCAAAAAGGCGGCAAGATGCCTGGGAACAGCCGGATCCTGAGCATAGGGGAGCCCCTTTTGAGTGAGTGCACCACGACGAGCTGTTCTGGGATGATCAGTTATCTCTACCTTGGGGAAAAAGCCTTCTACTAAGGCTTCTCGCACCTCTTCTCTGGTCAATTCAGTGCGCAGGGTATTGCCTAACATCTTGGAACCCCGACCAGGCACCGAGATAGGTACAGTCTGTACATCATTGTCTAACAGCAGTTGCTCTTTTGCATCACGACAGGCTTGGGTAATCCCCTGAATTTGCCATGCTTGTAATTCTTTTCCTTGCTCAGCCAATTTGGCTTTAACCCGGTAGGCCAGCGCCAGGTCCATGTTATCGCCGCCAAGCAAAATATGATCGCCTACCGCCACCCGGTTTAAAGTCAAGTTGCCCTGTTCTTCTGTCACCGCAACCAAGGATAAATCGGTAGTACCACCGCCAATGTCGACCACTAAAATAATATCCCCCAAGCTAACCTTATCGCGCCAGGTTTTACCACAGGCATGTATCCAATTGTAAAGCGCAGCCAAAGGCTCCTCGAGCAAGGTTACATTTTTAAATCCAACAAGCTTAGCCGCCTCTGCCGTTAATTCACGGGCAGCAGGGTCAAAAGATGCAGGGATGGTTATGGTCACATCTTGTTGGGCAAGGGGGTACTGGGAAAACTGATTTTCCCACGCACAACGTAAGTGATCCAAATATTCGACCGTTGCCTTTAGGGGGGAAACTTTAGCCACCTCGTCAGCACTTCCGATGGGTAAAAAATCCGCACGACGGTCAACGCCACTGTGGCATAGCCAACTTTTAGCACTTGAAACCAGTCTGATCGGTGTTTTGGCTCCCAGATTTCGGGCAATGCTGCCCACCAGCGCATTCGGGCGGGCGGCCCAGGGTAAGGCGAAATCAGCTTCATTCAATTCAGACTCATGGGCCATATACATAAATGACGGAAGCTGACTTTTCTCTTCAATCACACCAGGCTGGGTCATCTGTGTAATGGGCATAATAGTCAGTTCTGGTTCCAAAGCGGGATCCGCTGCCGCTTTTTCTAAATCTAAATAAGATAGGACACAGTGAGTGGTACCCAGATCAATACCCACCGAGTATCGAGAGGCTAAATCGCTCATAACTCCACCTCAGCAGGGGCGACCAATAAAGTATCATGACCTTCGGTCAATTTGGGTAACGTTACTTCAGTTACTTTCCAACCTTTGTGAATAAGTGTACCCGTAAACGGCGCCTCACCAACCACATTGCCCGTTAAGCGCACTTCAGCCGCATTAAACCCTTGCGGTAAGGTGATCCGAGATTCTTCATCTTCACTTCTAATGGCGGCAAAGGTAAAGTACGCATTCAAGGCTTTTTTACTGCCTTCGTGGACAACACGGGCGGCAGCGCCTACATCGGCATCGGAATAAGCGCTTAAATCTTCCTGAGTGAAGTCTATAAGGCGAGCTTCTTGCTGTAACAGCGCTAGCAGCTGTAAAGCAGCGTCTGGTGAGGACTCTTTCAACTGAACGGGTTTACTCTGAGTTTTGACTGATGCCTGTGAAGATACGTCTTGTTTTTGCATACCCAGTTTATGATCAGATGAAGAACGTTGTTTTTTAAAAAACAACGCCATAAATAATAAGATTAAAATCGCCAACCCCACATGCAACATATCGATACTGGTCGGGAAGGTGGCTAGACTAAGGTTCATAACTGTTTTTCCTTGTTGCTACCTATTTTGTAGCACATAAATTATCGCCAAAATTACTGCGTAAGATTTTGTCATTAGAGAGAATAAAGGTGTCCATTCACTGAGCGTAGTTAATGAAGTAGAATTCGACATGACGAATTCGAATAGCAATCTCTTACGAGTAGTAAATTATTGCTGCAACATAAAGTAAAAGGGTTATAAAACCAACACCCATAAGCATGGATTTAGCAAAAATAACGCTTCAAACCTATTATTTTTAGTTATTTACACTGCGCTTAACGTAATGCTTACATTTTATTTACTCATCAGATCTTTAATTAAAGTAGGACCTCTTAGAGTCGGAACCGTCTATTTTAATTTATCCATAGAACCGCCCAAACCTTATTGGAGAATTAGCCAGCTGTAACAGTCGTATTAAGCAAGCTTATTAACGACCATTGTCAGTCAGGCAACCATTACACGGTAGAGTCCAAGCACTCAAACCCGGTAGTCTGTCAGATTCGATACAAACCTTTTGGCGGCAAGCCCTATGTACTCACAAGATATCCAGGCAATATTCCAGCGAAAACGGCTTCCTTACTTCTTTAGTGCTGATATGTTCGTTTTTCAGATAATCAGCTTTTCTCGATGATGAGAAAATTACTTATAGTGCAAGCATTTACATAGATACTCCCTAATGTACCCATGACTGTGCCAGGTGCTTGGCTGGCTTTCGACGATAGATTTCTGTAAAATTCAAACTCTTCTTTATGTCTCGTTATCATTGGCCCACCTCAGCTGTGGTTACCTACCTATTTCCTGTGGCGAACCGCACTAAACTGGCTGTAGGCAAAGTATTGAAAATAAACAATAAAATGGCTTAATGTAGAGGTGCATCATTAGTTGGTTTTACAAGATAGCTAACCCTCTATGGCTTCCAAGCTGGGTAATACCCAGTGCATTGCGAAAGACTGATACGAATATAAAGACAAAATTTCAGATAATTAGCCTGGGCTAATTAATTTAACATTGGAGCAATAGCATGAGCGGTACTCGACGGGCGAACGTAAACATTGGGGCTGAAGTCTCCATTGTATTAAAAGAGCATCAACGCACAGGCACCCTTACCCGGGGCATAGTAGAAAAGCTTCTCACCAACTCGCCTAATCATCACCATGGTATAAAAGTGCGCCTAGAAGATGGCCAGGTAGGCCGGGTTAAAACTATTCATCAATAATTCATTAGCCCATTAAAATACCGCCAAGCACACAAAAAACGGGGTTACCCGTGCTGCTTATGTTCTGCCGCGGTCAATAGTGATCATGTTAAGACGATCCCCCTCGCGTTAATTAGCCCAAGGAATAAGTGAAAATATGGTTGAGTTGTTTACCTATTCACTCAGTTACACCACTGTGAGTTTACTGTTTTTGACCGCTTTTTTAATTGGTATGGCAAAAACCGGGGTCAGTGGTGTGTCCATGTTTTCTGTACCTGTCATGGCCATCATCTTTGGTGGTAAAGAATCATCTGGCCTGATGTTGCCTTTACTTATCATGGCCGATTTATTCGCAGTTAGGTATTACCATCGCCATGCTAATTGGTCGTATTTGCTGAAGCTTTTTCCCTCAGCAGCCTTAGGGGTGGTTATCGCGACTGTGCTCGGTAACTATATCGACGACCAGCTGTTTCGACTCATCATGGGTATTATTATTTTTCTCAGCCTGGGGATCATGTTCTGGATGGAAACGGCCAACAAGGAATCCGTACCCGATTACCTGTGGTTTGCCATATTAATGGGCTTACTCGGTGGTTTCACCACTATGATAGGCAATCTTGCAGGCGCGGTTATGGCGCTTTATTTACTCAGTATGCGACTACCGAAAAATGAATTTATTGGCACGGCAGCCTGGTTTTTTCTGGTCATAAACCTATTTAAATTACCCTTTCATATCTTTAGCTGGCAGAGTATAGATGTGAATTCGTTTTTATTAAATTTAACCAGTCTGCCTTTTATTGCTCTGGGTGCTTATGCAGGCGTCAAAATTGTCAAACATATTCCGGATAAACAATACCGCTGGATGATATTAGTGATCACGGGAATTGCTGCCATATTGATGATAATTTAAGCCCTTACAAGCGAAAACCAATGCGCTATTAGTTTACTCAAAAGATGTGTTAAAATACGTTAGTATCTTCCACAATCTGTTTTTAACCTGGCTTATTTAGCTAATCCAACGAAATGAGGACGACCTCATCTCTCGTGCTTTTTTCTGGGACGACCCGGCTAAAGGTACAAAAATGAACTGGATTATCCTTTTAGTGGCAGGCTTATTTGAAGTCGTGTGGGCAATTGGCCTTAAGTACAGTGATCGTTTCAGTCGTTTATGGCCTTCGGTTTTAACGGTTGTTGCCATGGCTATCAGCTTTGGGTTGCTGAGTATCGCCATGAAAACGCTGCCTGCGGGTACGGCTTATCCCGTATGAGTTGTCATTGGCCTGATCGGCACGGCTATTTTTGGCATCATTTTGTTTGATGAGCCATCGAACCTATGGCGAGTTATCAGTTTATTAACTATTACATTAGGCGTAATTGGTCTAAAGCTAAGCAGTTAACCTAAGCCCATAGATGAAGTGCTAGTCACCTTTAACATTATCTGACCATACTTCTATATCTTACATCTAGCGACGATTTGTTACCTTTTGTCATATTGTTGTGATGTTTTACTGGGTATAATCAGTGGCCTAATTTTAAATTTTCAGTTATCTATTAAGGACCTTTATGCGCTTATTACACACCATGTTACGGGTGGGCAATCTACCACGTTCCCTTGCCTTTTATACCGACTTGCTGGGTATGAAACTGCTTCGCCAAAGCGATAACCAGGACTATCGCTATACCCTGGCCTTTGTAGGTTATGGCGAAGAAGACAGCCATACTGTCCTTGAACTTACCTACAACTGGGATGAAGACAGCTACGAGATGGGCACGGCCTATGGGCATATTGCTATCGGTGTAGATGATATCTACCAATTGTGTACTGCGCTAAAAGACCAGGGCGGAGATGTATACCGTGAACCAGGTCCAGTTAAAGGCGGTACCACGGTGATCGCCTTTGTTCGCGATCCAGACGGTTATGCCATTGAACTGATCGAAAATCACTAAACTGAGCCCCTATGAAAAAGTTGCTGTTGTCCCTGTCTATATTTGCCTTAGTTACCTGTGAAATAGTTTCAGCCAAGCCCTTAGTTATCGCCCATAGGGGCGCATCGGGTTACCTGCCTGAGCATAGCCTGCAAGCAGCAACGTTAGCCTATGCCCAAGGGGCGGATTTTATTGAGCAAGACTTGGTGCTCAGTAAAGATCTGGTGCCTGTGGTGTTACACGATATTCATCTGGAAACCGTCTCCAACGTACAATTGAAATTCCCCCAGCGTCATCGTGAAGACGGTCGCTACTACGCTCTGGATTTCACCCTGGCGGAACTTCAAAGCTTAAGTATGCATGAGCGCACAGACGGTCAGGGGCAGCAGGTATTCCCCCAACGGTATCAGGGCAAGGCACCGTTTGGCATAGCTACCTTTGAACAACATATAGAGTTGATCACAGAGTTAAATCGCCAATTTGGCAAAAATACCGGCTTTTATACTGAAATAAAATCCCCTGCCTGGCATCGTAAACAAGGCGTCGATATCAGTAAAATAGTGTTAGCGCTGCTGCGTAAACACAGACTTGATGATGCCAACAAAGCCATTTTTGTGCAGTGTTTTGATTTTGCGGAAACGAAAAGACTGCGCAATGATCTTGGCGCTAATGTTAAATTGATACAACTGATTGGCGAAAATGACTGGCAGGAAGCAGCTACAGATTATGATGCCTTGCGTACTCTGCCCATGCTGATGGAAGTCGCCAAAGTGGCTCAGGGTATTGGCCCATGGATCCCTCAGCTAATTGATGCTGATACCATGAAACCATCTGCGCTTACCAAACATGCCCACCAAGCCGATTTGCTTGTCCACCCTTACACGTTTCGCCAGGACGCGTTGCCTGAGGGCATAAATAGTCAACAATTACTGGATATACTGGTCAATAAAATAAAAGTGGATGGGCTGTTTACCGACTTTACCGATACTGTGGTGATGTATCTGCAAGCCCCTTAAACCTGGCAGGCCAACCTTACTGTGCGAGCATATTAATAATTGAAACTTTAATTTATTAGATTTCATGGTATTTACGCTTCCATTAATCAGGCCGGTTTTAGCAGTTAGCGGACTGTCGGGTTTCGTTCGATAACGACTCAAGGCGTGAAGCGGTCATACGACTCATCGCAATCAAATGTTTGCTATTCGCAAGAAACCAGTCAGTCGAGAATCTTAGACTTACTAACGCTAAAGCATGACATGGCGCTATTTAAGGTGCAGTGTAATGCAGTCAATACCAATTTTGGCGTGCCAGCTTATTGGCAAACAATACAAAGGTTGCACTTTACAATAAGATATTACTTCTAATAGAAGTGGATATAAAAAAGCTGGCCTTACACCAGCTTCTTCTCAATACCTTAGGCTTACTAAAACCGGTAACTAGCCAATAAATCTAAAGAACGCAGACCGTCGCCACCAACATCAACGCCAAATCCAAAATTAATTGAAAATGAGCGGTTAAACCAATAGTTGGTTCCCAAATTGACAGCTGTTGTTGCTTCGCGGTATTCAGGGTCAATCTGTGTGACGCCGCCATATAGACTGAAATTGGGCGAAAAATAGTAAGCCGCCGAGGCAACAAGATAACTGTCTTCGCCAATAACTGTACCCTGTAGCTCTAAATCCCAACCAGGTTTAAAGGTGATGCTTTGGTGCTCTAATGTTGTATAACGGGTGTATACCGAAAACAAAAAATCATCGTTTTCGTCAAAATCAAATCTAGCGTCAGATTTAAAGTAGTCTAAGCCAATACCGACTTCCCAATTGTCCCGGATAAACTGTCCAATATCTGTTCCTATCCTTGTATTTGATTCGTCATCGACAGCAACGCGACTAAAGCGCGGTCTAACTAACCAGTTATTTTGAAAAAAAACTTCACCAGATATTTGCAGTCGTGAAACTTCATCAATCTTAATGTAATCAAGGTTGATACTATCGACCCTTTGCAAATATGGGCTGATCTCCCAAGCGTTTTGTTCAAGTTCTACATCTTTGAAATAATGCTGGTACCCCACACCAAAAAAATTATCCTCAGTATCATTCAGGTCGGCAATACCTAACCTAAGTTCTTGATTAAAGTTGTTCGCATGTGATAAAGAAATGCTCGAAAAAGCAATTGCTATTGCCGAAATTATTTTTAGTGATTTAATATTTAATCCCTTAAAATATTGATTATAATTGACTTGTTTCTTTGTAAGACTTTTTACGATACCACATGATGGTAAAATAAAATCACAAAATATTTTCTAACATTGTTTATTGGAGACGCTACGACAGCTCATGGCACAAGGTGCCAATTGTACAGAAAGCCCTGTCCGTCCCCTTTCTAAGTGAAGCAGAACGTCAGGAAATCAATGCTGAATACCTGGAATTCGCTCAACCCGCCTAGTCGCCTATTAGGCGGGTCTGAGTTTCAAACTTTACGACGCCAATTACGAAGACCAATTACGAAGACAGCCAATGTAAAAAGACAATTACCAAGTATGAAATCGAATCCTATTAGACCGCTGCTTGAATAACAAACGGGCGAAATTTTCCGATTATTACTGGTTAATTATTC